>JBKJQT010000305.1:0-3383 GCA_046593855.1 Candidatus Nitrotoga sp.
GGTGCATCTGCTATTTGGTATTTGCGTCAGTCCACCGAATGGCCATGGCTTCTGTTCCTGATATGGGGGGGAGTGTATGCTGGGCTTATGTTAATTTTGGATAATCGCTGGAAAAAATTTCAGCGAAGCCAGCGTGGCTAAATTAGATCTGCGTACCTTGTTGGCTATGCTGCATGACTTTATGGCGGCAGCATTTGCCTGGAGCTTGGCTTATCTGTTGCGCTTCAATTTCGAGCCACCACCGCATTTCATTGATGAGATGCTACATACCCTGATCTGGGTAGTACCACTGCAAAGTATTATTTTCTGGCGCTTTGGTTTATATCGTGGCCTATGGCGCTATGCCAGTGTAACTGACTTGCGCCGAATTTTTTTGGCGGTGCTGACGGCTGCCGCGTTCATTCCTTTGGTGTTGTGGATGTTTCGTATCAGTGCCGTAATACCTCGTTCGGTACTGGTGATTAACCCTGCGCTTTTGTTGCTTATAATGGGCGGAAGCCGTTTCATTTATCGTCTTTGGAAAGAGCATGGCTTTTACCACAATCTAAAATTAGATGTAGATCCAGTGCTGGTGTTAGGAGCGAGCGATGCAGCCGTAGGTTTGTCCAAGGAACTGGCACGCAGCCGCGATTGGCGGCTGGTAGGTTTTCTGGACGATAATGTGGATAAGCATGGGCGTATTCTCAATGGGATCAAGGTGCTGGGTGCGCTGGATAGCCTGTCGCAATGGACAGAACGTCTGAATGTAAAACAAGCCATTATTGCCATGCCATCGGCTCCGCACCAAGTGCGTAAGCGTGCGATTGAGATTTGTAATCAGGCCCGAGTCAAAGTGCTAACGGTACCGTCCTTCGATGACCTGTTAAGTGGGCGTGTTGCCATTTCGCAATTGCGTGCTGTGGAGCTGGATGACCTGCTGGGTCGTGATCCGGTTCAATTGGATGCGGCTGGACTGCATGAATTATTCACCGGAAAAACCGTGCTGGTAACCGGTGCCGGCGGGTCCATCGGGTCTGAATTATGTCGCCAGATCATGCAGTTCAAACCGCGTACTTTAGTGATGTTCGAATTGAGTGAGCTTGCGCTGTACAACATGGAACAAGAGCTGGCCGCAAAATTTAATGGCCTCGACATCGTCTGCCTGATTGGTGATGTGCGTGATACTGCCCGTCTTGATCAAGTTTTTTCCGAGTATAAGCCTGCAGTGGTTTTTCACGCAGCCGCATACAAGCATGTCCCTCTCATGGAGCAACATAACGCTTGGCAGGCGATACGTAATAACGTGCTGGGCACATGGTCGGTCGCTACTGCTGCGCAGCGCCATGATGTAGTCAAATTTGTATTGATCTCTACCGACAAAGCGGTTAACCCAACCAATGTGATGGGAGCGAGTAAACGTCTGGCAGAAATGGTATGTCAGGGATTGCAGCAGCCGGGCGGAACGCGCTTCATTATGGTGCGTTTCGGCAACGTCTTGGGCAGCACCGGTAGCGTCATTCCAAAATTCCGTGAACAGATTGCGAAGGGTGGGCCACTTACGGTCACACATCCAGACATTACACGCTATTTCATGTCGATTCCAGAGGCTGCACAATTAGTATTGCAGGCCAGTTTAATGGGCAAAGGCGGAGAAATATTTGTATTGGACATGGGCGATCCAGTAAAAATTGTTGATTTAGCGAATGACCTTATTCGTCTTTCCGGCTTAAGCAAAGATGATATTCGGATTGAATTCACTGGCCTGCGCTTAGGTGAAAAACTGTACGAGGAACTGCTGGCTGACAACGAGCACACTTTGCCCACGCCTCATGTAAAACTGCGCATCGCACAAGCGCGTGAAGTGGACGCCGCATGGCTGGGAAATTTATTAATTTGGTTTAGCACGCACGCTACGCAGGGCGACGCAGCAGTTAAACGTGCCTTGACACAATGGATACCGGAATACTGTCCAGATTCTAATGGTATTAAAAAGCCAAGATAACTAGATAATACTAATTGCACCTCGCCGCGAATTTACTGCATATATTCGGCATATAATTCTCAGAGCTCAATACTCATACTGCACAGAAAATTTAAAACTGACTGATTGCAAATAATGGCAACCTACGCGATAGGCGACATACAGGGATGTTACACCGAGCTTTTGCGGTTGCTGGAGCAAATATGTTTCGACCCCGCAATAGATAGACTATGGCTGGTGGGTGACTTGGTTAATCGTGGGCCGGATTCGGTAAACGTGCTGCGTTTGATAAAATCATTAGGAGATGCTGCCATCACCGTGCTGGGCAACCATGATTTACATCTGCTCGCAGTGGCTGAGGGCGCTGCTAAATTACACCGTTGTGACACACTGCAAGACATTCTTGACGCGCCCGACCGAAACCAACTGCTGACCTGGCTGCGTGCCCAGCGTCTGCTATATGTGGAGGGTGAGTTTGTGTTGGTACATGCCGGGTTGCTGCCGAGCTGGACAGTGGCCCAGGCACAGCAGCTAGCGCATGAAGTAGAAGCTGTATTAGCGGGTAAACACTACCACGATTTTTTAGTACAGATGTATGGCAACCATCCTGTCCATTGGGAAGAGGATCTTAGCGGTTATAAGCGCTTGCGCGTCATCACCAATGCCTACACGCGCATGCGTGTTTGCACCTTGAGCGGTGAAATGGAATTCAACTTTAAGGGTGAAGTGCACAATGTGCCTGAGGGATACATGCCGTGGTTTGATGTGCCAGGGCGTGCTAGCGCCAATGCCACAGTGGTTTGCGGACATTGGTCGGCATTGGGATTGAAAGTTACCCCTCAAATTATTGGGCTCGACACCGGTTGTTTGTGGGGTGGGGCACTTTCTGCCATTCGTCTCGAAGACCGCAAGCTGTTCCAAGTACCATGTGTATCCATACCGATGGCAAAGACATGACAGTTATGTTAATTATTATTGCTTAAAATTGCGGCCCTGGGAGAGCCCAAGTGAGAGTTTGAAAATTGTCGAATCATCAATGGCGGTCTAATTTGCAGTGGATGATCTTTAACTGTGGTTCGCCGATTATCTAAAGAGTTGAAAAGCAACAATCTCGATGTCTTTTTTTGAAACAAAAAGAGCCATTAATGAAATTAATTAACATAAAAATCAAATTGATAACAAATTTTCATGGTGTCTGTTATGATGACTACCATTAAAATAACAGACAGGGGGAGCGGGGTTTTACTCCGCCCTATGAATAGTAGTAGTGATTGTTCACTTGCATATATATCTTCCACTGCAATCAGTAAACGAATGGCGGATTCAAGTTCGAAGTGCAACACATTGTCAATTCACCTTTATTGCATAAAGACCAAGGGGTTGATACTTCTGGCGGAGTCAAGGGCGGCTAAGCCGCGCCACT
>JBKJQT010000390.1:0-6695 GCA_046593855.1 Candidatus Nitrotoga sp.
CGGAATTATCCAGCGTGTTATATGCCGAGGGAGTGAAAAGTGAGGTGTTGACGTTTGTCACGGTAACAGATGCACTACAGCATGCCTGTAATGAGGCGGTCGAAAATGATAGAATTATAACATTTGGTTCTTTCTATACAGTAGCAGAAGTGATGCGTGCGCAGTCTGCGCTACGCTTTGATTTGCGCGGAGATACATGATGGCAAAGCAACTCATGGATGATGAAGTCAGTCTGAAGCGTCGAGCAAGACGTCGGGTGATTGGCGCAGTGGCACTTGTCATCGTAATTGTGGTGCTGCTGCCCATGGTGTTGGATAGCGAACCCAAGTTAGGGGGCCAGGATATTGAGTTGCGCATTCCGGACAAGGATAAGGTGGGTGAGTTCATGCCCAAGATGGGCATGCCGTCAGCGCCTGTCTCTGTTATTGCGGTTTCTTCACCGCTTGCTACTCCTGTTTCAGCTGTGCCCAGCGTACCGGTCATTAAGGAACAGGTATCGCAAGCGATTCAAAGTAAGCTTGCTCCAGTCAAGTCTGTTGGGGGTATTCACATCGAGAACAGGCAGAGCACGCCACACTCTGGTTTTGTGGTACAGGTGGGCGCATTTGCAAATGCCGACACCGCGCACCAATGGCAGAAAAAATTGAGTGAACAAAATATCAAAGTTTATACCGAGAAGGTAGGTAACAAAATCCGCGTACGCGCCGGTCCTTATGCTACGCGTGAAGCTGCAGACAATGTGTATAAAAAACTGGAGGCGCAAGGACTGAAACCGTCGGTAAGTCCAGCGTATTAGGCCATGACATGGTTTGATTATACTGTCGTTATAATCGCCGTCTGGTCGGTTTTTCTGGGATGGTGGCGAGGTTTTGTGTATGAAGTGTTGTCGCTACTCGGTTGGGTGGCAGCTTACGCGGTGGCACGTTGGCAGGCAGTTAATTTGGCAGCGTTAATGCCGGCAGGGCTGGGGATAGATGCGATCAAGGTCACGGTTGCTTTTACTTTGCTGTTTGTGGCTACCTTGATTGTCAGTAGTATCGTGGTATGGTTATTGTCGAAATTAATTAAGTCGACCGGCTTGGGTTGGATAGATGGCCTATTCGGCAGTCTATTTGGCATGCTACGGAGTATGCTATTAGTTTTGATGTTGGTTCTGCTAGCGGGATTGACTGATTTGCCGAAAAAGCCGTTTTGGCGCGAGGCGAAGTTAAGTAAGCCATTAGAAAGTATGGCTCTAGCTAGCTTGGTCTGGTTGCCCGATAGCGTGGCGCGCCGTGTGCATTTTGGATTGAAAAAATGAATATTGGGATTAAAATATGTGTGGCATTCTAGGCGTTGTCGCGCAAACATCGGCCAATCAAGTTCTATATGATGGCTTGCTAGTGCTGCAGCATCGCGGGCAGGATGCCGCCGGTATTGCCACTATTGAAGGAAATACCTTTCATTTGCACAAGGGTAATGGCCTGGTACGCGATGTATTCCGAACGCGTAACATGCGGGCGCTACGCGGCAATGCGGGTATAGCACATGTGCGCTATCCTACTGCGGGTTCCGCCCTTGATCACAATGAAGCACAGCCATTTTATGTCAATTCGCCATTCGGCATTGTGCTTGGGCATAACGGCAACTTGACCAATACCGAGCAATTGCAACAAGAATTGTTTCTGGAAGACAGGCGGCATGTAAATACCAATTCCGATTCGGAAGTGTTGCTGAATGTGCTTGCGCATGAATTACAGGCCAATTCTACAATGCGCTATCGTCTTGACATTAAGAACATCTTTGACGCCGTATCCGGGGTACATCGTCGTTGCCGTGGTGCTTACGCCGTCGTGGCAATGATTGCAGGTTATGGCTTGCTGGCGTTCCGCGATGTATATGGCATTCGGCCACTGGTATTGGGTAGCCATCAAACTGAAAATGGCACGGAATATTTGATTGCTTCGGAAAGCGTGGCATTGGATACGCTCGGTTTCAAGTTTCTTCGTGATATTGCACCAGGTGAATCGGTATTTGTTGACTTTGATGGAAATTTTCATAGTCAGCAATGTGCTGAAAACCCCACACTTAACCCATGCATTTTTGAGTATGTTTATTTGGCGCGTCCGGATTCGGTGATTAATGGAGTTTCGGTATATGAGACACGTTTGAACATGGGTGAAAACCTGGCCGACAAAATTACCCGCGAATGGCTGCACCATGATATTGATGTAGTAATTCCCATTCCGGATTCAAGCCGTCCTAGTGCTTTGCAATTGGCTAATCGTTTAGGTATTTCATTTCGCGAAGGTTTCGTGAAAAACCGTTATATTGGGCGTACCTTCATCATGCCGGGACAGGCAATGCGGAAAAAATCGGTGCGCCAGAAGTTAAATGCAATTAGCGTAGAATTTAAGGGTAAAAACGTTCTGTTGGTGGACGATTCTATCGTACGCGGCACCACGAGCCGTGAAATTGTTCAAATGGCTCGTGATGCCGGAGCGCGCAAGGTGTACTTCGCCTCTGCTGCACCACCGGTGCGTTTTCCTAATGTGTATGGGATAGATATGCCGAGCCGCAAAGAGTTGATTGCCACCGGCCGTAGTGATGAGGAAATTTGCCGTGAGATCGGTGCAGACAGGTTGATTTATCAGGATCTTGACGACCTCAAAGCGTCGGTGCGCAAGATGAATCAGGATATTCAGTACTTCGATGCTTCATGCTTTGATGGTGATTACATCACTGGAGATATCACATCAGAGTATCTCGATGAAATTGAAGCGGCGCGTGAAAATGGCAAGGTAAATACGGACGATGATGTCAGCCAGCTTGATCTTGATCTAGTCGCTAACCCGTGATTAGAATTGCTGTTAAGCGGTTGAGATTATCAGTTTTCCGAACGATCAATCTGTTTGAAGTCAAAGCGCCATCAATAGCATGCTATATAAATAGTAATTCTCCTTGATACTGAAACTGAGGATTGAATTTGTTTGACAGGGACTAGCCTTTTAACATAAAATTCGCGCCCTTCGAAGTTTACTATTTTTTGTTTTAGGAAGCGCCATGAAAACATTTTCAGCTAAGCCCCATGAAGTCCAGCATGACTGGTATTTGGTAGATGCTGCCGACAAAATTCTAGGTCGGTTAGCTAGCCAAATTGCAGCTCGTCTACGCGGCAAACATAAGGCGATATATACACCGCACGTGGATACGGGCGACTTTATTGTCGTGGTTAATGCTGAAAAGCTGCGCGTGACCGGTAACAAGGCGCAAGACAAGGTCTATCACCGGCACACTGGCTATCCTGGCGGAATTTATACAACTAATTTTAGCAAGTTGCAGGAACGTTATCCAGACCGCGTGCTGCAAAAAGCGGTTAAAGGTATGCTACCAAAAGGTCCGTTAGGCTATGCCATGTTGCGCAAGCTTAAGATTTATGGTGGTGCTGAGCATCCACATTTGGCGCAACAACCTAAACCTATTGATCTATTGAAAGCTTAATCATGAACGTGACTTACAACTATGGCACCGGTCGCCGCAAGAGCGCAGTAGCTCGTGTATTCATTAAACCAGGCAAGGGTGATATCGTGGTAAATGATAAACCACTCGATATATTTTTTTCGAGAGAAACTGGTCGTATGATAGTGCGTCAGCCGCTGGAACTGACCGAGATGCTTAACAAATTTGATATTATGGTAAACGTGTGTGGAGGTGGTGAATCTGGCCAAGCGGGAGCGGTGCGTCATGGCATCACTCGTGCCCTGATAGATTTTGACGCGAGCTTGAAGCCAGTATTAAGCAAAGCTGGACTCGTTACCCGTGATGCACGTGAAGTTGAGCGTAAAAAAGTTGGTTTGCGTAAGGCGCGCCGCCGCAAGCAATTCTCCAAGCGTTAAGCGTATTTGGAGTGTTTGGAAAAGCCGCCTTTGGGCGGTTTTTCATTTTCGTTGTATTATTTCGTCAAATAAATAGTTGGCAAACAGTTGAGTTCTTCATAAACCGGAACAATGCCCTGACAGTTTGAGTGCGCGCGGAACAGGCTGTCATCTTTGACCTTCATCCTCGTGGTGGCGAAATCACAATTGGTTTGGAAAAAAGGTAATCTGACATGGCTGGATTTCCATAAAGCGGTTAAATTTGTCACATACTGAAACGGGCATGGCACTATCGACCCTTTCACAGGAATAATAGTTGCTGCGATGTATTTGCCATAGATAACGCAAAATAGGGGAAAGAAGTGATCAAAGTTGGCATCGTCGGAGGAACAGGTTATACGGGAGTCGAGCTGTTGCGGCTACTGGCACAACATCCACAAGTGGAGTTGCGCGCCATTACCTCGCGCGTTGACCAAGGAATGCCAGTCAGCCAGATGTTTCCCAGTTTGCGTGGCTATGTAGATTTATGTTTTACCCACCAAGATGAAGCGCACTTGGATCAATGCGACTTAGTATTCTTTGCCACACCCAATGGCATTGCCATGCATCATGCACGCGCATTGCTTGACGCAGGTGTACGGATAATAGATTTAGCGGCGGACTTTCGTATTCAAGACGTGGCGGTTTGGGAAAAATGGTATGGTATGAGCCACGCCTGCCCAGATCTGGTTTCTGAAGCAATATATGGTCTGCCAGAGATTAACCGCGAGCAGATCAAATATGCGCGGCTAGTGGCTAATCCAGGATGCTATCCAACGGCTGTGCAGCTTGGCTTTCTCCCGTTATTGGAAGCGGGGATTGTGGATTGCAACAACTTGATTGCCGATGCGAAATCAGGTGTGTCTGGCGCGGGGCGCAAGGCAGAGGTTAGCATCATGTTTTCCGAGGTGGCGGACAATTTCAAAGCTTATAGTGTATCTGGGCATCGCCATTTACCAGAAATCAGTCAAGGACTCGCGCGAGCGGCACAACAGAAAATTGGTTTGACCTTTGTGCCACATCTCACCCCAATGATACGTGGTATCCATGCCACATTGTATGCGCGCCTACAATGTGATGCCGATCTGCAAGCGCTGTATGAGCAGCGTTACGCCAATGAGACATTTGTGGATGTAATGCCATTCGGTAGCCATCCGGAAACGCGTACCGTACGCGGTGCGAATTGCTGCCGTATCGCGGTACACCGGCCGCAACAAGGTAATACTGTGGTTGTATTGTCAATAATTGACAATCTGGTCAAAGGTGCGGCCGGTCAAGCGGTACAGAATATGAACATTATGTTCGGCTTACCCGAAACGACAGCGCTGATCGGCATCCCTTTGCTGCCTTAGAATGCATTAAGGGCACCTCTAAAAATTGGATTTTTAGAGGTGCCCTTAAGTCAATTTGGGGTAATTTTAAGTAGGTTATCAATAAGGGATTCCGGCTGCACATCGCTTTCAATATTCCTTGCATAATTTGACACCTCCGTTTTAAATTTAACAAAACGTAAGTAGCCATTTTTAATGCTTACCGCATGGCAAAAAGCTTTAAAAATTCAGGATACCATCTGAAAATTTCGTTTTACTGAATCTCATAGTTTCATTTTTGAAAATACAATCGCTTCATAAAGTACACGGAAAACGTTAGAATTGCGGTCTTTGCAATACTCTTAAGGAAATTCAACCATGTCGATGGCTGACCGCGATGGTTTTATCTGGTATGACGGCAAACTTGTGCCTTGGCGAGATGCCACAACACACGTACTGACGCATACATTGCACTATGGTATGGGAGTGTTTGAAGGGGTACGTGCATACAAAACTACTGAGGGTACGGCAATTTTCCGCCTGAAGGATCATACCGACCGCCTATTCAATTCAGCCTATATCTTCAAGATGAAGATGCCATTCGACAAAGAAACTTTGATGGAGGCGCAACGTGAGGTAGTGCGCGCCAATAAGCTGGAGTCCTGTTACATTCGGCCTATTGTGTTTTATGGTTCGGAAGCCATGGGTATCGCTGCCACGGCTATTAGCACCCACGTCGCTGTTGCAGCTTGGCCATGGGGCGCGTATCTTGGTGTAGAGGGAATGGAAAAAGGTATTCGTGTAAAAACTTCCAGTTTCACCCGTCACCACGTAAACATTAATATGTGCCGTTCTAAATCAGTCGGTACCTATACTAATTCTATTCTGGCCCATCAAGAAGTAGCTCACGACGGCTATGACGAAGCACTGCTATTGGATGTGGATGGTTATGTCGCGGAAGGAGCGGGCGAAAACATCTTTATTGTGAAAAAAGGCAAGCTGTTTACCCCGGATCTGACTTCCTGCCTGGAAGGCATCACGCGCGACTCTATCATCTCACTGGCGGCTGATCTTGGTATGCAGCTGATCGAAAAACGCATCACGCGGGATGAGGTATATTGTGCTGATGAAGCTTTCTTTACGGGCACTGCGGCCGAAGTTACGCCGATCTGTGAGCTGGATAACCGTACTATAGGCAATGGGTCGCGCGGTCCGATCACAACGCGCCTGCAAGCGCTATTTTTTGAGTGTGTCAGTGGAAAAAATCTGCACTATACCGATTGGTTGGCACACGTTTAAAGGGAATTACATGCAAACCGAACATGCCAAGCTACGCTATATTGAAGTGACCGCTACAGACTTGCCGCTTTATTGTCCAATGCCTAATACGAGCCTATGGAATGCACATCCCAGAGTGGCTATTCCAGTCGACAAGATCGGTGAAGCGCGTTGTCCTTATTGCGGCACACTATACAAGTTCAAAGGTGAGTTA
>JBKJQT010000334.1:0-11831 GCA_046593855.1 Candidatus Nitrotoga sp.
GAGGCAGAATGAAGATGCTGATGCAATCCGAAAATGCGCGTCGTACTTGTGCCGCACCCTGCCAATCAATTTCCAATAGTATGTCGCGCCCGCTCAAAATTTCAGCATCAATCCAGGATTTTGAAGTGCCGTAGAGGTTGCCATATACCTTTGCGTTCTCTACAAAATCGCCATGCTTTTCCATACTCAAGAAGGTTTCATGGCTGACGAAATGATAGTCTTTCCCGTCAATCTCGCTTGGGCGTGGCGCTCGCGTGGTGTAGGAAACAGATATATCAACTTGTTGATTGCTGGCCAGCAGCGAGCGAACCAGGCTGGTTTTTCCTGCACCCGATGGTGCACTGACGACAAAGAGATTTCCTGGCATATTATGTATAGGCATCTTTAAAAATTGAGCAGCACTTTCAACACAAAACTCCACTGCAAACGGCAATGTAATTTTATCATCAACTGGCGGGAGCTTCTGAAAATTCAGTGCTTGCCCAAACTCAAGTTGTGCAAACAAATTCGTTACGCCGTATCTATATAATATGCGAGCCAAAAAACAGAACAAAAAGTCGCTGCGCAGCAGGCGTAGTTAAATACGGATTTTAGAGATCCTTGATCATCATTGTTGCACGGCGTAAGGAAGTGTGGACGCTGCTAGCGCGACACATGATTCAGGGCTCAGTATCTTCAGGTCTTCTTTTTGTTGAAAATACACCACCGTTTAGCCTGAATTTCATATTAGGGCAGGTTCTAGGTTGCTGTTCGTCCCGAGACAAGGTAATATTTCCGCCCTTTCGCTTTGTATTTTGTGGGCATAGATTGTATGGATAACGCTGTGGCGATGTGTGTCGCCACTTTTTTTGAGATTAATGATTTTTAATGAGGAACAACGTGTGAGTCATTCTTCGTTGCCGGTCCAGCAGGGTTTGTATGACCCGCGCCATGAGCACGATGCTTGCGGAGTGGGCTTTGTGGCGCATATTAAAGGTAAGCAGAGCCATGACATGATATGTCAAGGTTTGCAGATACTGAAAAATCTTACTCATCGCGGCGCGGTGGGTGCTGACCCTTTGGCGGGTGATGGTGCAGGTATTCTTATCCAGATTCCAGATGCATTTTTGCGCAATTCGTGCGCTGCACAGGGTATGTCCCTGCCGACGGCAGGCAAATATGGGGTGGGTATGTTGTTTCTGCCACGCAACACGGCGGCACGTGCCGCCTGTGAGCAGGTGATTACCGACAAGATCGCTGCGGAAGGACAAATTTTGTTGGGCTGGCGTGATGTGCCGGTAGACAATGGTAGCTTGGGCGAGAGCGTTAAGGCGGTTGAGCCATTGGTACGCCAAGTATTTATTGGGTGCGGTTCGAATTGCGCGGATGTCGATAGCTTCGAACGTAAGCTGTTTGTCATTCGCAAGATTGCAGAACACGCTGTGCGCGGCCTGCCCAATGAACAAGGGCGCGGTTTCTATATACCGTCGTTTTCCGCGCGCACTATCGTATACAAGGGAATGTTGTTGGCCGATCAGGTCGGCAAGTATTACCTCGATCTGCAAGATGAGAGTATGGTCAGCGCATTGGCGCTGGTGCATCAACGTTTTTCGACCAATACTTTCCCCTCCTGGGATCTGGCGCATCCATTCCGTATGATTGCGCACAACGGCGAGATCAACACCTTGCGCGGTAACGTGAACTGGATGACAGCGCGTCATGCAGCGATGTCATCCAAACTGCTGGGCGCAGATCTGGAAAAGTTATGGCCGTTAATTGTGGAAGGCCAATCCGATTCCGCCTGTTTTGATAATGCACTGGAACTGCTGGTAGCAGGCGGTTATTCGCTGCCGCACGCGATGATGTTGCTGATTCCTGAAGCTTGGGCAGGCAACCCATTGATGGATGAAGAGCGCAGTGCTTTCTATGAATACCATGCTGCATTGATGGAGCCATGGGACGGTCCCGCTGCCGTTGCTTTCACGGATGGTCGCATGATCGGCGCGACGCTGGACCGCAACGGCCTGCGTCCGGCACGCTATCTGATTACAGATGATGACTTGGTATTGATGGCATCTGAAATGGGTGTGCTGGATATTCCGCAAAGCCAAATTGTGAAAAAGTGGCGGCTACAGCCGGGCAAGATGTTCCTCATCGATTTGGAAGCTGGCCGTATTATAGATGACACCGAATTGAAGCAGCAGCTCGCTACCGCAAAACCGTATCGCGAGTGGATTGAGAAATCACGTTATTTCCTCGGCGACCTGCCAAGTGTAGACGTAAAGAAAAACTTGTTAGACACCAGCCTGCTGGATACTCAGCAAGCATTTGGCTATTCGCAGGAAGACATCAAATTCATTCTTGCGCCCATGGCTGCCGCAGGGGAAGAGGCAACTGGCTCTATGGGTAATGATGCCACCTTGCCTGTGTTGTCAGATAAAAACAAAGTTCTGTACAGCTATTTCAAGCAACTTTTCGCTCAGGTAACTAACCCGCCTATCGATCCGATTCGTGAAGAGATCGTCATGTCGCTTACCTCATTTATTGGACCAAAGCCCAATCTGCTCGGTATCGACGAGACCGATCCGCCTCTGCGCCTTGAGGTACATCAGCCCGTGCTGTCCAATGAAGATCTAGCCAAGCTGCGCTACATCAGCACATTAACTCAGGGACGTTACAAGGCGCTGGTGCTGGATATCACTTATCCTGCGGTACAGGGCGCGGCGGGTTGCGAGGGCGCGATAAAAGCGCTGAGTGCCGCAGCCGACCAGGCGGTGGCGGATGGTTACAACGTGCTGATTTTGTCCGACCGTGCAATTTCAAGTAGTCGGGTGGCGATTCCGGCTTTGCTGGCTTGTGCAGGAGTGCACCATCATTTGGTACGCGAAGGGCTGCGCACCAGTACCGGACTGGTGGTGGATTCCGGTTCTGTACGTGAAACCCATCACTTCGCGCTACTTGCCGGTTATGGCGCTGAGGCGATATGTCCGTGGCTGGCGTATGAGACTATTGCTGCTATGAGCGATTATTTACCTGCGGGTTTATCGAACAAGGATGCAAATAAGCGTTTTATTAAAGCTATAAACAAGGGGCTGCTCAAGGTAATGTCCAAAATGGGCATCTCCACTTATCAGTCTTATTGTGGCGGGCAGATTTTCGAAGCAATCGGCCTGAACGCAGATTTTGTGTCACAGTATTTCACCGGTACGGCGACCCAGATCGAAGGCATTGGCTTGCATGAGGTAGCAGAGGAAGCGGTGCGCTTTCATCAAGCCGCTTTCGGCAACGATCCAGTGCTGTCCACTGCGCTTGAAGCGGGGGGTGAATATGCTTATCGCGTGCGGGGTGAAGAGCATATGTGGACGCCGGATGTCATTGCCAAACTGCAACATGCCACGCGTTCCAACAATGGGCAGGCGTACAAAGAATACGCAAAGCTGATTAACGATCAGACTCAGCACATGAAGACATTGCGCGGCTTGTTCGAGTTCAAATCGGCTGGCGCGCCAGTATCGCTGGCAGAAGTCGAGCCGGCGAAAGAAATCGTCAAACGTTTTGCTACTGGAGCAATGTCGCTTGGATCTATTTCCACAGAGGCGCACACTGCTTTGGCCATCGCAATGAACCGTATCGGGGGAAAATCTAACACGGGCGAAGGCGGTGAAGACCCGATGCGTTTCCAATCAATTAAAGGCGGTGAAAAATTATCTGAAATTATAGGAAAAGGACGTATTGAAGCTGATCTAACTTTGTTGCCAGGCGATTCATTGCGCTCAAAAATAAAACAAGTGGCCTCGGGTCGCTTTGGTGTGACCGCAGAATACTTAACGAGCGCCGATCAAATTCAAATCAAGATGGCGCAGGGCGCAAAGCCGGGTGAAGGCGGTCAGTTGCCCGGCCACAAGGTGTCAGAGTACATCGCTAAACTACGTTTCGCCATTCCTGGTGTGGGGTTGATATCACCGCCGCCGCATCACGACATTTATTCCATCGAAGACCTGGCGCAGCTCATTCATGATCTGAAGAACGCTAATCCGCGTGCCTCTATTTCGGTGAAGCTGGTATCTGAAGTGGGCGTTGGTACGGTGGCGGCCGGTGTGGCCAAGGCCAAGGCTGATCATATAACTGTTTCTGGCCATGATGGCGGCACTGGTGCCTCACCATTGTCTTCCATTAAGCATGCGGGCACCCCGTGGGAACTTGGGCTGGCGGAAGCTCAGCAAACGCTGGTGTTGAACCGGTTGCGTGGTCGTATTGTTTTGCAGGTGGATGGCCAGCTGAAGACCGGACGTGATGTGTTAATCGGTGCGTTACTCGGCGCGGATGAGTTCGGTTTTGCCACAGCGCCACTGGTAGTGGAGGGCTGCATCATGATGCGCAAATGCCATCTCAACACCTGCCCGGTGGGCGTGGCTACGCAAGACCCCGAACTACGCAAGAAATTCACTGGTCAGCCTGAGCACGTGGTGAATTATTTTTTCTTTGTGGCTGAAGAAGTACGCGAATACATGGCGCAGATCGGTATTCGCAAGTTCGATGATCTGATCGGTCGTAGCGAATTACTTGACGCAAAGCATGTCATTGAACATTGGAAAGCCAAGGGTTTGGACTTCTCCAAAATTTTCCATCAGCCTGATGTACCGGTTAGCGTGGCGCGTCGCCATGCCGAGGAGCAGGACCATGGGCTGACTCAGGCGTTGGATCATCGACTTATTGCCGAAGCCTTGCCTGCGTTGGAAAGCAAGTTGCCGGTAATAATAGAAGGCCGCATTCGCAATGTTAACCGTACCGTCGGCGCAATGCTGTCGCATGAAGTGGCAAAGCGTTATGGTCAATCGGGATTGCCGAACGATACTATTACGGTGAAATTACAAGGCACGGCCGGGCAGAGCTTCGGCGCTTTCCTCGCGCATGGCATTACCTTGGAGTTATCTGGAGAGGGCAATGACTATGTCGGCAAGGGGTTATGTGGTGGGCGTATCGTGGTGCTACCACCCAAAGAATGCAACATCGTGGCCGAGGAAAATATCATCGTAGGCAATACCGTGCTGTACGGTGCGACCAGTGGCGAATGCTATTTTAGAGGTGTGGCCGGCGAGCGTTTCGCAGTGCGTAATTCCGGCGCTATTGCAGTAGTGGAAGGCTTGGGCGATCACGGTTGCGAATACATGACCGGCGGTATAGTGGTGGTGCTGGGTCAAACCGGGCGCAATTTTGCTGCAGGCATGTCCGGCGGTATTGCTTATGTATTGGATGAGGATGGCGGCTTTGAACATCGTTGCAATCTAACCATGGTGCAACTGGAACCGGTATTAGATGAGGCTGCTGCGAGCGAATTAGGTGAAGTAGAGACCCATGGCCGGGTGCATTTTAACCACCTTGGCAAGGCCGATGAACAAGTTTTGCACGGCATGGTGAGTGCGCACCTGTGCTACACCAACAGTGTCCGCGCTCAGGATATTCTAAATAATTGGACGCGCTACTTGCGGAAATTTGTCAAGGTCATGCCGACTGAATACCGTCGCGCTTTAGAGGAAGTCGCGGCGGAACAAACCAAGCAATTGGAGGCTGTATAAATGGGTAAGATTACCGGATTCATGGAATTCCGCCGCTTAAGCGAGTATAGCTTGCCGGTTGTGGAACGCCTGAAAAACTATCAAGAATTCATACCGCGTCTGACCGACCAGCAGACTTCCGTGCAGGGTTCGCGCTGTATGGACTGTGGTATTCCATTCTGTACTACAGGTTGCCCGGTTAATAACATCATCCCGGACTGGAATGATTTGGTTTATCGCGGCCACTGGAAGCAAGCCTTGGACGTGCTGCATTCGACTAACAACTTTCCAGAATTCACCGGACGTATTTGTCCTGCACCCTGTGAGTCGGCCTGCACATTGACCATTAATGACGATGCGGTAGGCATCAAATCAATTGAGCATGCCATCATCGACAAAGGCTGGGAAGAAGGCTGGGTGATGCCGCAACCCGCACAGACCAAGTCCGGGAAGAGGATTGCCGTGGTTGGCTCTGGCCCGGCTGGCTTAGCTTGTGCGCAACAATTAGCACGTGTCGGACATGAGGTGGTGGTATTCGAGAAAAATGATCGAATTGGTGGCCTTTTGCGTTATGGCATTCCCGACTTTAAACTCGAAAAACCGCACATCGATCGTCGCATTGAACAGATGCGCGCCGAGGGTGTTGAATTCCGCGTCAAGCATCATATCGGCGTGCAGGTGTCGGCACAAAAATTGAAAGACGAGTTCGACGCCGTGGTATTAACGGGTGGGGCTGAGCAGCCACGCGACTTGCCCGTGCCAGGGCGTGAATTGCAGGGAGTACACTTCGCAATGGAATTTCTGCCGCAGCAGAACAGAATCGTAGCGGGAGACGTGGTACCCGATCAGATTAAAGCGACTGGCAAACATGTGGTGGTAATCGGCGGCGGTGACACGGGTTCCGACTGTGTAGGCACTTCCAACCGCCAAGGCGCGGCTTCGGTGACCCAATTTGAGGTCATGCCGCGCCCGCCGGAGCAGGAGAATAAGCCGCTGATCTGGCCCTACTGGCCCATGAAGCTACGCACTTCCAGCTCTCATGATGAAGGCTGTCAGCGTGATTGGGCTGTGGCGACCAAGGAATTAACCGGCAAAAATGGCAAGGTCGAAAAATTGCGTGCCGTACGCGTCGAATGGAAAGATGGAAAAATGCAAGAAGTGCCGGGCAGCGAAATTGAGATGAAAGCTGATCTCGTGCTTTTGGCGATGGGCTTCATCAGCCCGATGCAGCAGATCCTGGAAGCATTTGGCGTTGAAAAAGATGGCCGCGGCAATGCCAAGGCAGTCACGGAGGGAGCGGGCTATTATCAAACATCGGTGGATAAGGTTTTCGCTGCTGGCGATATGCGTCGCGGCCAGTCGCTAGTGGTGTGGGCAATACGCGAAGGCCGCCAGGCGGCGCGTGCAGTGGATGAGTATTTGATGGGTAGTTCCAGCTTACCGCTCTAAATTAAGTTACTCATATCAGGCGCTGAATGACGGGTTGCAATCAGCAAGCTGCGCTGACTTGTCTATTAACTGCTAATCCGAGAGATGCTACTTGGTACGCTCAGAGTAATGGGTGCTATGGAACGTATAGATTGCCTTCACTGCACTCGCGTCAGGTCACCCAAAAACTCTTCTCCATCTATGGCAGAGAATGCACAACAAAATACCGCAGGGCATTTATTCATTTCAAGATATTAATACTTGAAGACAATATAATCTTCCCTAGTTTTTTGCATTCATTTGCTTCATCAACGATGCAGACCCTTTGCATAACCAAGTTACCTAGCTAATCTCTCTGATAAGGGAAGTTTAATAGGGGTAAAGCTGTTTAGATTTAGTCAATATAAATTAAAGAGAACAACATGAATTTCAAATTAAAAAATGACACCTTCCTGCGTGCCTTGCTGCGTCAGTCGACTGACTATACCCCCGTGTGGATGATGCGCCAGGCTGGACGATATCTACCGGAATACTGTGCCACACGTAAGCGTGCCGGCAGTTTTCTGGAATTATGCAAAAGCCCTGACATGGCTACGGAAGTGACATTGCAACCGCTGGATCGATTCCCTCTGGATGCTGCGATTCTGTTTTCCGACATTCTCACCATACCGGATGCCATGGGCCTTGGATTGTATTTCTCCGAAGGAGAAGGGCCTAAGTTTGAGCGCCCCTTGCGCGACGAGGCTGCTATAAAAGCGTTACGGGTGCCCGACATCAACAAGGATCTGCGTTACGTCACCGACGCCGTGTCGCAAATTCGCAAAGCGCTGAATGGTAGCGTGCCATTAATTGGTTTTTCTGGCAGCCCATGGACGTTATCTTGTTACATGGTGGAAGGGGGTGGCAGCGACGACTATGCACGTGTAAAAACGTTGATGTACAAAGAACCCAAGCTGATGCACCACATTCTGGAAATCACTGCGCAAGCTGTAACGCAGTACCTTAACGCCCAGATTGAAGCGGGTGCGCAGACCGTGATGATTTTTGATTCCTGGGGTGGAGTGCTTTCGCATGCTGCTTACTACGAATTTTCACTGCCTTACTTGCAGCAGATCGTACAGGGGTTAAAGCGCGAATATGACGGCGTGAAGATTCCAGTGATTGTATTTACCAAGGGGGGAGGTTTGTGGCTGGATAGCATCGCCGATATTGGCTGCGATGCGGTGGGGTTAGACTGGACCATGGACATTGGTGTAGCGCGACAAAAAGTGGGCCATAAGGTTGCGTTGCAAGGTAACTTGGATCCAGCCGTGCTGTTTGCCACGCCGGAAGTTATCTGTGCCGAGACGGAACGCGTGCTGGCTAGTTATGGCTATGGCAGCGGTCATATATTTAATCTGGGGCACGGAATTTCACAATTCACCAACCCTGACAATGCTGCGGCGTTGGTACAGGCAGTTCATGACTTAAGTCGTAAATATCACTAAAAATGCTTGACATTTCGTCTGGTTATCCACAAATCGCGTAGCGACCCGTTATGAGGAAAATTTTTATACCAGCATTCGACCGTAAAATTTAAGTTATTGTTTTTATTACAAATAAATTGTGCCTATGAAATGAGCGGCTGGACAAAACCGTATACAGCATTAGTAGTTAGCCTACTTACATTGGAATTATCCACATTGTTATCCACAGCTTATGTGGAGAATAAAAAATACTCAATTAAGTCAGTTGGCTTAGCTCAGTATGATAGAAATTGCTGGAGCAAATTTTAATAAATGCAAATTGTTCGCGTCGCGCTAGATGTGCCATTGTCAACACTATTTGATTATTCGCTAGACAATAACATCAAGATCATTCCAGGACAGCGCGTACTGGTTCCATTTGGACGCAAAAAAATGGCCGGAGTGGTGATGGAATGCGCAATGGAGTCTGTCCTCTCTCCAGAACGTATCAAGCCCATTTTGCAAGTGCTGGGGGATATTCCGCCACTGTCCGATGAACTGCTTGTTTTGCTGCGCTTCTGTAGCGACTATTACCACTATCCCCTTGGTGTTACTGTGCTGTCCGCTTTGCCAGTACATTTGCGTACCTGCCAGCTGGTCACGCTCAAGGAAGCGATGCAATACAGACTAAGCGTTAGCGGCCACGCGCTCGACTTGAGCCTGCTGCCTAAGCGCAAGGTCGTGCAGCACCGCATCCTAGCCGCCTTGAAGTTAGATTCATTAACTGCCGCGCAAGTGCGTGCATTATCACCCAGCGCAGCATCAGCACTTAAAGCATTGTCACAAGCGGGATGGATCGAGACGTGTGCAGTGCCTGCGGTTTCCAGCACATTTACATTCAACAATACTCATACGCTGACCTTGGAGCAGCAGCAAGCAGTGGACGCAATTACTAAAGCATCAAGCTTTGGCTGCTTCCTGCTGCACGGTATCACCGGTAGTGGTAAGACCGAGATTTATGTGCATCTGATGAACCGGATATTGCAGCAGGGCGGGCAGGTATTACTGCTGGTGCCGGAAATCAATCTTACGCCTCAGCTGGAAAATTATTTTCGCAGCCGCTTGCCGGATGTTGAGTTGGTAAGTTTGCACAGCGGTTTAAGCGACGGAGAACGCATGCAGAACTGGCTGCGTGCGCAGCCCGGCCGGGCGCGCATCATACTGGGTACGCGTCTGGCAGTGTTCACGCCGCTGCCACAACTGGCACTGTTGATTGTGGATGAGGAGCATGACGCTTCGTTCAAGCAGCAGGATGGCTTGCGTTACTCGGCGCGGGATGTAGCAATCTTTCGTGCTAGCCAGCGTGGCGTACCCATTGTATTAGGTTCCGCTACCCCTTCACTTGAAAGCTATTTCAACGCCCAAAGCGGACGCTACCAAATGTTGCGCCTGACCCAGCGCGCGGCAACACAGGCGCAGTTGCCAACGGTGAGCTACATTAACACCAGCAATATAGTGATGCAGCACGGTCTCAGTGAGCCGCTTCTTAAGGCCTTGGCCGAGCGGCTACAGCGCGGCCAACAGAGCCTGATATTCATTAATCGGCGTGGTTATGCACCCGTGTTGATGTGTGGCGCTTGCGGCTGGCTGTCTGGTTGTTCAAATTGCGCGGGCAAGCTGGTGCTGCATCTTAAAGATCGCCGCCTGCGCTGCCATCATTGTGGCCATCAGGAGCGTGTGCCGCACGCCTGTCCGTCGTGCGGCAACGCCGACCTGCAACCGGTTGGCATCGGCACACAACGTGTGGAGAGTGCGTTGCAGGAGCATTTCCCCAAAGCGCGCATTCTGCGCGTAGACCGCGACAGCACGCGTAATAAAGGAACATGGCAAGCCATGCGTCAGCAAATTCAGGAAGACGCGGTGGACATTCTGGTTGGTACGCAAATGCTGGCGAAGGGACATGACTTCCCGAACCTAACACTGGTGGGTGTACTTAACCCGGACGGTGCGTTATACAGTAGTGATTTTCGAGCATCGGAAAAGTTGTTTGCCCAACTCGTCCAAGTATCAGGGCGCGCGGGCCGTGCCGACAAGCTGGGCGAGGTGCTAATCCAGACTGCATTTCCTGATCATCCATTGTTCCGCGCGTTGCGAGAACATGATTACGATGCGTGGACAAAAACCATACTCGCGGAACGCCAATCTGCCGGTTTCCCGCCATTCATGTACCAGGTGTTGCTGCGTGCCGAAGCCAAGGATGAAGCCCACATGTATAGTTTCCTGCAACAAGCGCGCGAAGCTGCAATTGATCTCGCCATGCCAGTTGAGATTTACGGTGTCGTTCCTGCGGCCATGGCGCGTCGCGCTAATCATTTTTTAGCGCAATTGCTGGTACAAAGCGAAGCGCGAAAACCCTTGCAGCATTTCCTGCGCGAGTGGCGACCCTTGCTGGAGGCACTACCAGCCCAAAAACTGCGCTGGTCGCTGGATATTGACCCGATAGATTTCTAGATCATCTAGAGTAATTGTGGAATAAGGCATTTAGAAGGAAATATTTTATATGCATCCAGATTTGATGAATTTACTAAAATCCGCAGTCGGCACCGACCACGTGCTGAGCGGCGAAACAGCAGCGCGTTATTGTACCGACTGGCGCGGGCGCTACAGCGGCACGGCGCTGGCTGTGGTGCTCCCTGGCAATACACAACAGGTTGCTGCGGTGATTGCGCTGTGTGCTGAACACCTCATCGGCATTGTCCCGCAAGGCGGCAACACTAGTTTGAGCGGAGGATCAGTACCATTGCCGCAAGGCCAACAGATCGTGATTAACCTGTCACGCATGAACCAAATTCTTGCTTTGGACACCACCAACTATACATTAACCGTGGAAGCAGGCTGCACCTTGGCCAAGGTACGAGAGGCGGCAGAACAGGTCAACCGTATGTTCCCTCTTGGCCTCACCGCCATCGCGGCGCAATGCGAAATCGGTGGCAACATTTCCACTAATGCCGGCGGCATCGGCGTGCTGCGTTATGGCAACATGCGCGACCTCGTGCTTGGACTGAAAGTGGTCTTGCCAGATGGCCGCATCTGGGATGGATTACGCAGTTTGCGCAAGGACAACACCGGCTATGATTTGAAGCACCTATTCATCGGCGCAGAAGGCACGCTGGGCATCATTACTGCCGCTGTGCTGAAGCTATTTCCGCGTCCACAATCGGTCGTAACCGCGTGTGTGGCAGTGCGCGATCCGGCGGTGGCGGTAGAGTTGCTCGCTCATTTGCGTGCAAATTGCGGCGACAAAATAAGTGCCTTCGAAATCATTTCGAGGTCCTGCGTGGATCTCGTTTTTGCGCATATCCCCGATACGGTTGAACCATTTGTCACGCGGTATGAATGGATCGTACTGATCGAGCTTTCGGAT
>JBKJQT010000019.1:0-3595 GCA_046593855.1 Candidatus Nitrotoga sp.
CTCGATGTTAAGTGGGTGCGCGGGACGCTACGATATAGCACCAATGATCCCAACAACGACGCCTCTGCTTTCCGCGACGAGGTGCAAAAAGCGGTTGAAGACATCCCCATTATCGGGTCTAAACTTTCGGCTGCCATTGACGGCGATGAAATCAAGGTTCATACCCCCGGGGCGGTTTTGCCGGGTTATCGTTTCAACTTGTCGGTGAACTATGTTTTTTAACGTGAGTTTTGGGTGGC
Organism: Candidatus Nitrotoga sp.; assembly: GCA_046593855.1. GTDB lineage: Bacteria > Pseudomonadota > Gammaproteobacteria > Burkholderiales > Gallionellaceae > Nitrotoga. Next base: position 240 of record JBKJQT010000019.1, read on the forward strand.
AAAATCAAGAATGGCATTGATTCTCAATTATTAGCCACAGCGCGGCTGTAAACCCTACGGTATGCACACAAAACTGCTTGAATATCAAGGATAAGCTGATTTCCATTGTTTTGCAACCCGAATACCTAAGCCTTGTCATCCTGTCGGGCTACGGTTCCTACACAAGTTCATTGAAATAAAATGTAATATTTTTGTTCTCAAAAATACCTAATGACAAATGCTTCGTTATTCCGCCCGATAAGTCTGTCTAATTTCAGTAGGGATGAATTAACTTGGCTAAAATGGCAGCGGTTTCCGTTCCAAGATAAACGCCTTGAGCGATTGTGGCATCGTTTAAATAGCCGGATGTTGGAAAAGCAGAGTGCTGTGATACATCATATTGCGAAGGCATGGTCGGAGATGACTTCCTTTTATCGATTTTTGAACAACAAACGGATTAAGATTGAAGAGATGCTATATCATAGTTGCAACTTGAAGCACATATCTGGACTGGATTTATTGGTTTTAGGTGATACATCAAGTTACACGATTGAAAGCCATGTTGACCGGATCAGAGATGCAGATCGTTTGGGCGTGGTAGAGAACAACCAGTCAGCAGGCTATTTTGTGCAATGTATGCTGGCAACCGACGCATCCAACGAATCGATCATAGGCATGTGCGACCTAATGTTTTGGAACCGTCCCAAACGGGAAGCGGCTTACACGGCGGAGGGCAAAAAGATCCGCAAGGCCACTAAGCGAATAGATTGGGCAGACAAAGAAACCTATAAATGGAGCTTGGGCATTGAGAACGCCTGTCGGGCTTTATCCACAGCACAATCCATCACATTTGTGTTTGACCAAGGTGCAGATGCTTATGAACTGTACAAAGATGTGAGAGAACAGCCTTGTGCTGTCAAGTCGCAATTGATCTGCCGCGCAAACTACGATCGTTCAGTAGTTTGTGGGAATCAGGTATTGCGCATGAGCGAGTGTTTGATCCGCTGCCAAAGTTTGGGGGATTATGAAGCCTCCTTACCAGCGCTCAACCACTATTCGGAGACCGCCAAAAAACATGTCAAGCGTCAGGCGCGCAAGGCGCACATCGAACTGCGCTGCTGTCAGGTGGGGCTTTTGCCTCCCGGTAAAGCCCGGATACCGGAGGGAGGAGCGCTCCCTTTTTATTTGATAGAAGCTAAAGAAATCTCCCAGCACCTGCCCACGGGCGAAGAGCCCGTCCATTGGTGGATACTTACCAATATTCCCACTCACACCTTTGCCCAAGCAAAACAGATCGTATACTATTACACTCGCCGATGGACAGTCGAGCAACTTTTCCGGACGACCAAGTCAGAGGGCTTCCGATTGGAAGATACCGAATTAGAAAGCCTGGATGCCATTTTTAAACAAGCTGTCATGGTTTTTCAAACGGCGTGCAAAGTCCTCCAATTGGTCTATGCCCGAAGCCGTTACGAAGCTCAACCTATTGACCAGGTTTTTCAAGAGGAACAAATTCATGTTCTTAAACACCTTAATCAAGAGTATGAAGGCAAAACATTGGCGCAGCAAAACCCTTATCCAAAAGATCAGCTGAGTTGGGCTGCTTGGGTAATTGCCAGATTGGGGGGGTGGAAGGGATATGCCTCCAAAAGACCACCAGGTCCGATAACTATGCTGTGGGGCTTAAAAAAATTTGCCTCCATTTTTGAGGCCTGGAAATTGTTCCAACACGCTCAGAAAAATCAGTATTCAGGGCTTGGACAACCGCCGTAAACCAACGCTCTAAAAATTGATATTACATTTTATTTCAATGAACTTGTGTAGGAACCGTAGCCCGTCAGGAGGACAACTCAGCTATGGCTTGATTACTCAACCCTACCCACCTAATTCCTTTACCGCCAACCAGGCCATCAATCCCATCCCGGTTTCCAGGGCAGATTCATCTATATCAAAGGTCTCGGTGTGGATGGCCGAAGTAATACCGCGCTCCGGATTTCCAGTGCCGAGCCGGTAAAAACACGCCGGCATCGCCTGCGAAAAATAGGCGAAATCCTCGGCCGTCATGCGCAACGGCAAATCTACCACCTTGCTTTTCCCCAGGAATTCTATCGCCCACATTTTGGTTCGTTTGGTCAGTTCTTCATGATTAAAAAGCACCGGGTAACCCTTCAGAATGTGGAATTCGCAAGCTGCGCCAAAGCCTTTGGCAACGCTTTCCGCTATTTTTTTCATTCGTTTGTGTGCTTCCATTCTCCATTTTTCGTGCATGGTGCGGAAGGTTCCCACCAGTTTGACTTCGTTCGGGATGATGTTGGTAGCGCCACCCGTTGAATTTATTTTTCCAAAAGTCAGGACTGTCGGAACCGCTGGATCGGCATACCGGCTCACCAGTTGCTGTAGCGCCACGATGATGTTAGCCGTAATGACCACCGGATCGATGCACTCCTGTGGCATGGCGCCGTGACCGCCTCTCCCTTTGACGGTGACATATATTTCATCGGCGGAGGCCATGTAGATGCCGGGTTTCAAGCCGATCATTCCGGCGTGCAGGGGTGGGTGGACGTGTTGACCGAAGATGCTGGTCGGTCGCGGGTTTTCAAGCACACCGGCTTTGATCATGAGGCTGGCGCCGCCGGGTAATTTTTCCTCTCCTGGCTGAAAAATAAACTTCACAGTGCCTTCAAATTCTCCCCGCAACTCGTTCAGAATCCGCGCAGTACCGAGTAGAGAGGACGTATGGACGTCATGCCCGCAGGCATGCATCACGCCATCGTTTTGTGATTTATAGGGAACATTATTGGCTTCGAGAATCGGTAACGCGTCCATGTCAGCACGAAGCGCGATGACGCGTTTGCGGGGATTTTTACCTTTAATCAGGGCTACTACACCATTTTCGGCGATTCCATGCTGATGCTCAATGCCAAGCGCGGCCAACTGAGCGGAGATGAATTTCCCTGTTTCGATTTCCTCAAACGAAAGTTCGGGATGTGCGTGCAGGTGACGGCGATGCGCCACTGTGTCGGCATGGTATTGTTGGGCCAGGTGTTGGATTTTTTCTTTCATCGTTCAAAATACTTTTTCAAAAACGGATGGCTGAAAACCGCAAGAAGGATGACAATAACGCCCAGATAAAACTGCGGATTGAGGTCTTTGTCTTCGCGGAAAAATACGGCCGCCAGCAATACACCGTATACAGGCTCAAGGTTGATGGTCAGGTTGGTGGCAAACGCCGAAATATACCGCATGGCCAGGAGCGTGAGATAATAAGGCAGCAAAGTGCAAACCCAGGCCAAAATCAATAGCCAACCCCAATCCAAATTGGTAGGGAGCAATATCGTGTCGGGCGAGTGCCAAAGCATGAATGGAAGGATCAAAGA
>JBKJQT010000394.1:0-5131 GCA_046593855.1 Candidatus Nitrotoga sp.
CCTTTTTAACTTCGCGACGTGGCGGGCTGCTAGACACGTTGGAAGCGGAAGATATACAGGCATTACTGACCTTTCTGATCACTCCGTTCGCCAATTTAGAATTAGCGCAAGTCCTGCGTTCTCCGATTTTTGCCTGCTCCGATGGCGATTTAATGCAATTGGCTCAAGCGGAAATCGGTAATAGTTTGTGGTCACGGCTGCAACGCTTTGTGCAGAGCGGTGTAGCATCTGCCGAATTGTCGCGTGCATATCGCCTGCTGAATAATTGGCTGGATAGCGCCGACAAATTGCCAGTCCATGATCTGCTGGATCGCATCTATTTTGAGGGTGATTTGTTGCATCGCTATGCAGCTGCGCTGCCTGCCGAACTGTATGAAACGATTCGCGCTAATTTGCAAGCTTTTATTGAGATTGCGCTGAATGTGGATGCTGGACGCTATCCCAGCTTGCCACGCTTTCTTGCTGAGTTGAGAGAACTTCGCGCAGCTGACAACAATGAATCTCCGGACGAGGGCAAGGTAAGTGAAGTGGGTAATGCCGTGCGTATTTACACCGTGCATGAGGCCAAGGGCCTGGAGGCGCCTATCGTGTGGTTGCTCGATGCCAACGATACACTACGTAAATCAGATAACTATGGCGTGCTGCTCGATTGGCCACCCAACGCAGTGCAACCAGCACATTTCTCGCTATTTACTGATAAGCGTAGTCGCGGAGTCAAAAGAGCGGATTATTTTAATGCCGAGGAAGATTATATTCGGCGTGAAGAAATGAATTTACTGTATGTCGCCATGACGCGTGCGAAACAAGCGCTGCTGGTGAGTGGGAATGGAGAAATGAAAGAAACCTCCTGGTATGGCCGCATTGCCGTGGCTGTGGAAGAGGGCGACAATCCCTTGCTGATTGCCGCCAATAATCTTGCTTTTATTTTACCTGTAGTCACTACTGAAATTGATGAGACATTATTGCGTCCATTACCCACTGGTCAGCGCGCAATGCGCCCCACAGCTGCGCAGTGGCAAGGCATTTGGTTACACACGTTGCTGCAACATTTAAGCGCATCTTCGCTCGCTCTGCCACGGTCCTCCGTCCTATCTGCAGCAGATGAAATGAAGAAGAAGGAGATGACTAATAAGGCGGCGTTGCAATTGCAGTGCGATATTTCGTCAAGCGACATGGAATCACTCTGGCAACAGGCACACCATTTGTTGGCATTACCGGCATTGCAACGTTTCTTCGATCCTCAGCATTACTGTGGGGCTTACAATGAAATGCCTTATGCCAATGCACTTGGCGAACTGCGCCGTATCGACCGACTGGTGGAGTTTGAGAATGAAGTATGGATACTCGATTACAAGACCGGCGCAATGTCAGATGCTGTGTTTCATAGTGTGCAGATGCAGGAATATCGTGTCGCGATGCAGGCCGTTTATGTTGGAAAAATTGTTCGCTGCGCATTGCTGTTTTTGGATGGAACGTTATGCGAGATTAGTACCCCAATGATAAAATCGTAATGGTGTTCAATGGCACCGACTGGCACTCCACAGTTGGTTACTCAAGCAGCCACAGAGCATAAAATTGTTGATTGAATTAGAAATTAAATACGCTATTGCGAGGTCTTCCGAGTCGCAATTATTTTTGTTACGCTTGTCTTGATATCAACCTAAGCGCATAATAAAAAAAATAAATTCAATATTTTAGGAGGTTTGTCGTGACTGATGATGGCTGTAAATGCGATCGTTCCGTTACCAATGTGCTTATCAATGTGTCTGTTGGGAGCTGGCGTTTCAGTCGCTTGTTTGCTCACTGGTTGTCCAAGCTGAATGTTAAAAATACACGCTATATTCATCAGTACCGTTATTATATTAAGTGCAAGGAGGAGAGCCTTAAGGTGGTTAAGTTCTTGCTTGATAGTCGAATAAAACGATTCACTGTTGAATTTATATGTACCTCTTTTTTGGCCCTGTGTTGCTATTTTGGCAACGCCTCTGCAGATGGGCTCCCCCAGACCATAGAAGTAGTCAGGCCTTCCATTGTAGCTATCGGAACCATATTACACACTCGTGCACCACCAGCTAATTTTCTTGGAACTGGATTTGCTGTAGGTGATGGTCTCCATATTATTACCAATGCCCATGTCGTTCCGCAAAATCTAAACACGGAAAAAAAGGAATCATTGGCTGTTTTCGTTGGTCGCGGCGCCTCAGCCAAGGCTCGGTCTGCGACCATAGTCGAGGTTGATGTTGAGCATGATTTGGCATTGTTGAAAATCAGTGGGGAACCCTTGCCTGCCTTGGTAATTGGCGATTCAGATACTGTAAAAGAGGGGGAAACAGTTGCATTTACCGGCTTTCCTATCGGCATGGTGCTGGGGCTATACCCAGTGACGCATCAGGCCATTATTTCGGCAATTACCCCTATCGTTATTCCAGCACTATCCACGAAACAGCTCGACATTAATATAATCAAGCGACTTCGCGCACCCTATTTAGTATTTCAACTGGATGGAACTGCTTACCCGGGGAATAGCGGAAGTCCGCTGTTTGACCCTAAAACAGGTAAAGTTTTTGGCATTCTCAATATGGTATTTGTAAAAGGCACTAAAGAAAACGTGTTAGCCCACCCGAGCGGTATTTCATATGCCATCCCTAGCAATTACATTCACGCAATTATGAAACACTAAACGCTGTGGCTTAGCTCTGCTGTGTTATTAAATTTGTGGGGTGATTGAGCGGGTGCTTTCAAGGAAAGGTAAGCAATCCAAAAATATATTTAAAACGTTTCTGAATTCGCAGAAGAGTTTTAATATAGCCTCATAAGCTAAAAGAACATCATGCCAAAAACTATTTAGCACTCGAATGGATGACGTAACACGATGGTTTCATCGCGATCTGATCCAGTGGAAACCATGTCAACCGGCACTTCACAAATTTCTGCAATGCGTTGAAGATAGTTGCGCGCTTCCAGCGGCAGGTTTTCATAACGCTTCACCCCTACGGTGCTGCCACTCCAGCCTGGCATGTCTTCATATATTGGCTCACAGCCAACCAAAGATTCTGCACCGACTGGCAGGATGTCGCTGTACTGTCCTTCGCTACGATAGCCCACACCTAAACGTAGCGTCTGCACACCATCCAGCACATCCAGCTTAGTTACGCATAAGCCGGACACGCCGTTAATTTGAATGGAGCGCTTGAGCGCAGCCGCATCAAACCAGCCACAACGGCGTGCGCGTCCAGTGGTGGAGCCGAATTCATGCCCTTTCTCTGCCAGATGCTTACCCACTTCGTCGTCTAATTCGGTTGGAAAGGGGCCGGATCCAACGCGTGTGGTGTATGCTTTGGTGATCCCAAGTACATAATGCAACATCTGCGGGCCAACACCGCTACCAGTGCACGCCGCTCCTGCGATGCAGTTGCTGGAAGTAACGAAAGGATATGTGCCATGATCTATATCCAGCAAAGTGCCCTGCGCGCCTTCAAATAGCAGATTCAACCCGGCTTTGTTCGCTTCATACAACGCGCGCGGCACATCCAGCACCAATGGTTTGATGCGCTCAGCCAGCGCCAGTGTGCTGTCTAATGTCTTCTGGAAATCGACTGTTTCGGTGTTGAAATAATTTTTCAATACGAAGTTGTGATAATCCAACACCTCTCCCAGCTTGGCGGCGAAGCGCTTACGGTGGAACAGGTCTTGAAGACGGATGGCCCGACGCGCTACCTTGTCTTCATAAGCGGGGCCGATACCGCGTCCGGTAGTTCCAATTTTAGCTGCGCCCTTAGCCAGCTCGCGAGCTTTATCCAATGCCTCGTGATAAGGTAAAATTAATGGGCATGCTTCGGAAATACGCAAACGGCTATATACATCCACACCGGCAGCAGCCAAACCATCCATTTCTTTAAGTAGCGCCTCTGGCGATACCACCACACCATTGCCGATGTAACACATCACGTGCTCGCGCAGGATGCCAGAGGGAATGAGGTGCAGCACGGTTTTTTTGCCACCGATTACGAGCGTATGTCCGGCATTGTGGCCGCCTTGGAAGCGCACTACTCCTTGTGAGTGATCAGTGAGCCAATCGACTATCTTACCCTTGCCTTCATCGCCCCACTGCGTCCCGATAACTACAACATTTTTCGACATTACTGATTCCTGATTTACTATTGATCGTTGTTATTCAAAATCGCCCCCCACTTTTTCGGCAAGTGGGTGATAAATTTAAAATTTCATTTTTACCACGTGCCACGCGCCATCGCGCATGATTAGTTCGCTATCACAACTGAGTTCAGTGCGCAGGTCCAAAGCGTCCAAAAAATCAATTATCACTGCGTGTCCCTGTGCGCGCAACTGCGCGATTTTTTCATGGAGTGCTGAATCATTACGATGTGGTGCCAATATGCCCATAGGTTGCGAGTTTGGCGCCAGCAAGCCATGCAATTGGCGTAAATCCATGCTAAAGCCGGTGGCGGGGCGGGCGCGGCCGAAGCTTTTGCCCACATCGTCATAGCGTCCGCCCACAGCGATGGCATCATGGCTTCCTGCATGATAAGCGGCAAATACCATGCCACTGTGGTAGTGATAGCCCCGCAGCTCGGCAAGATCGATGCCAATGCTGTGTGCCAGAGGTTGCAGATGACCCGCAGCTTGCTCCAGCTCATTTAGCGCTGCCGTCACCTCAGGATAATTTGGCAATGTTGCACGGGCATGTTCTATCACCTCTATCCCACCGTACAAATTAGGTAATGCCAACAGCGCATTTTTCACTTCCGGCATCAAATTAGCTACTAATGGGCGCAATGCCGGTATATTCTTGCCTTGCAATGCTTTGGATAATTCTATTTCCAGTTTTTTGGGAATTCCCGCGCGATTGATTAGCGTGCGAAAAAGTACAACATGGCCAAGGTCTAGATGAACTCCTTTGACCCCGAGTAAAGTCAAAGCCTGAAGCATTAAGCGTTGCACCTCCAGATCACTTTCCAAACCGCTGTGACCATATAGCTCTGCACCAATCTGTAATAATTCGCGCGTGCGCATTAATCCCGCAGGCTGGGTGTGTAGCACACTTCCGGCATAGCATAAGCGGGTTATGCCTTGTCGATTGAGCAAATGTGCGTCAATGCGCGCCACTTGTGGC
>JBKJQT010000241.1:0-2853 GCA_046593855.1 Candidatus Nitrotoga sp.
CCTGGTGGGTATATGATCACACGGGACGCGACACATAGTGTTACTTACCCGTATCTTAATTGAGAAAATATTTAGAAAGGAAAAACAACATGACCACGACTCTGTTCACCCCCACCACGCTAGGCAAATTGCAACTGAAAAACCGCATTGTTATGGCACCCCTAACGCGCTCACGTGCCATCGGTAATGTGCCGAACGAACTGATAGAAAAATATTACCGACTGCGCGCTGGAGCTGGGCTCATCATCACCGAAGGCACGTCGCCATCACCGAACGGACTCGGCTATGCGCGGATTCCTGGTATATATAACGACGCACAAGTACAAGGCTGGCGACGAGTAACGGACGGCGTACATCAGGCAGGTGGCAAGATATTTATGCAATTGATGCATACTGGGCGAGTCAGTCAACCCGCAAACATGCCAGCCGATGCCAGGGTGCTCGCCCCTTCCGCCATAGCAACGCCGGGCGAAATGTGGACGGACAGCGATGGACTGCAGCCGTATCCCGTTCCCACTGCAATGAACGAAGCCGATATTGCTCACGCCATCGCCGAGTATGCGACAGCTGCCAAACATGCGATTGAGGCTGGATTCGATGGAGTAGAGTTGCATGCGGCGAACGGCTACTTAATCGATCAATTTTTCAACTCCGCTTCCAATCAGCGTAATGATCGCTGGGGTAGCAGTATTGAAAATCACATTCGTTTCGCCGTGGAAGTTGCCAAGGCAGCTGCCGTTACTATCGGTGCAGATCAAATCGGTATGCGCATCTCGCCTTACGGTATTTTCAACGGCATGACTGCCGATGCGGAGATGGACGCGCTGTACGAATGCTTGATTGTCGAATTAAACAGCATCGGCTTGGTGTATATCCACATTGTGGATCACAGCTCGATGGGCGCACCGGAAGTTAGCCCGGTGTTGAAGGCAAAAATACGTGGTGCGTTCGAAGGGAAGTACATTTTGTCAGGCGGTTATGATTTAACTCGCGCGAACATCGATCTCGATTTACAGCGAGGCGATCTTGTCGCATTCGGCCGCCCATTCATCTCCAATCCCGATCTGGTAAAAAAACTACGTAAAGCCAGCCCCTTGGCATCACCAGACTCCAATACCTTTTATACACCGGGAGAAAAAGGATACACCGACTATTGATACTATCAATCAATACTGACTTTATTTCTAAAGCGGTAACTTTAAAATGATCGACGCTACGCCGATATTTGGCGCAGCATCCTCTCTAAAGACGGGTTAGCGTATGAATGATGGGCTAATGCGTATGAGCTTCGTTGTGTTTCATATCGTGGATTTTCTTGCTTTGTACATTCTGCTCACTATTGATGCGCTTACGTTCATGCTTAGTTACGGTGCCATCGGCTTTGGCTTTATCTTCCATTCTTTCTACCTTGGCTTGTCCAGCATCTAATTTGGCCTCTTCTTTTGGTGTTAAGGCACCCGATCTAATGCCATTATCAATGCGCTGCTCTTGGTTAGCTTCACGTTTGTCAATTTTTGGAGTATCGGCATAGCTAGATGCAGCAAATGCGAGGGTTATTGCGGTAATGCCAAGGACTACTTTTAACATACTTGTCTCCCAAATGGTGGCGGCGTGATTGCCGCTGTAATCATTAACGTTCTACATGGATTGTAAGTTGACAGCCCTGACCTGAAGGCTGAATACCTAAAAGCAAGGGGGCGCTACCCTATGCGAACATTGCCAAAATCTAAACCAAATTTACTCTGAAAGACACCCTAAAAATTAGATAACTATCAGCTCATATCTGAGCTAGGATAAATAACACCCGGCGTTTCTTCGATCCTCCTGCGTTGGTGGAAATCATAAAAAAAATTGGCGTAAATGCGCCCTCTTTTATCTATCTAAATGAGTTAGATCATTAGGTGGTATAACCTTAAATCAAAGCGCAGCCCCTTACTAAATTAACCAAAAAGTTACACTTCAATGTTGTATCCGCCATTTTTAAAAAACTCAAACGTTGCATCGTCGCCGCAATGAGCTACATTAAACCTGAACCAGGGTGAGGATTCCTGGTGTGGACGGAACATGTTTCCGGGAGCGAGCATGATTCCATCTTTTGCTGCGAGGCTTGCAATTTCAGCCGCATTATTCTGGTCATTCAATTTTGCCCAAACGAACATCCCGCCTTCCGGCTCACAATAAAGCTTAAAGCCAAGATTTTCTAGTTTTGCAATCGTGTTTTGTCGCGCCAATTGCAATTTTGCTCGGAGCTTATCCAAATGTTTTCGATAATGGCCGTCAGTCAAGAGTTGATATATCAATCGCTCGCTCACTTCCGAAGTAGTAAGACCTGTCAGTAGCTTAACGTCACAGAGGCTCTCTGCGATTTCTCGGTTACATGCGAAATATCCAACACGCAGACTTGCTGAGACCGATTTCGAGAAGCTGCTTACATAGATCACCCGATTGAGCTGGTCGAGCGTAGCAAGACGAGTTGCCGTCGCAGGATGAAAGTCACCATAGATGTCATCTTCGACCAACATCATGTCGTATTTTTCGGCCAGCTGAAGCATGCGATGAGCGACAGGCTGACTGATGCTGGCACCGGTCGGGTTATGCAAAATCGTATTGGTAAAAAAGAGCTTGGGATGATGCTCTTTGATCAACGCTTCCATCGCACAAGTATCAGGGCCATCATGGTTCCAGGGTACCCCGACGATTTTGGCGCCAAAAGATTTCAGCCCACCAAAAAGAATGAAATATCCCGGATCATCGACTAAAACAGCGTCCCCTGGTCGTACGAAATAACGAGTTACCAGATCCATCGCATGCGTCACTCCTGTGGTCAGGATGATCTGCGAGGTATCCGCTACC
>JBKJQT010000249.1:0-7293 GCA_046593855.1 Candidatus Nitrotoga sp.
CGCATGATTATTATATTCACGAGCTGAAGATGATGGCGTGAACTACCGCCGGGTGTAACTGCGCTCAACAAGCCGCTGGCTATCCGCCAACCTACGCCTCAAGGGGCGGAAAACAAAACTCGAAGAGATCCAATCCGAAAAAAGATTAAGGCTACATTGCCACTCTTCTATTCTATAAAGTTGTGCAGCATTTTTTAAAGCCGAACTATAAACAAATCATGTTCCGTGCCGAAGAATAAGAGATACTGAATTTAGGGGCAGGATATATCACGATTTTTTTATCAAATGCCTTATTATTGCCTACTGCATAATTGACCAAATATGCTTGTACAAAAAAGATTACGCATTCTCGCCACTTTTACGGTCATTGCACTGATTGTTGCAGTGGTAAGTCTTCTTGTTAGCTTTCACTTCATTTACGCTGCCGAGCAAGCGACCCAACGAAATGAAGAAATTTCCCGCATATTCATTGAAATCAAAGCGGAAGCTGTTTCAACAATCATGCTGGACCCTTCTAAGTTAGAAACAAGAAAGGTATTTTCTTCAGCTGAGCGTAAGATCGGCCAACACATAACCAAAATAGAGCACATAAGTACCCGCACTGAAACAAAAAGGGAACTGGATTCCCTAATGCTATTGTGGGGTCAATATGACCAAGCATCACAGGAGTTAATTAAGCAGGCAGAAATTGCCCCGGATATTGCCAAAGATAAAGTTATTCCGTTGTACACAAATAAATTCATTCCTGTTCAGGATGCTTTAGAGCCGATCATTTTCGCGCATATCAAATTATCAGATAAATCAAGAAAGAATGTTCTTGACCTAGTCGATACAATCTCATGGGTTGTCCCTTTGCTGATAGGCGCTATCGTGTATGGCATTTTTATTTTTATTAGAATAATTTCTCGGTATATTTTACAGGAACAGAGTGCATTTAATAGCACCAAAGCTGCCTTGCAGCTTGCCTCCATGGTGTATGAAAACAGCAGTGAAGCCATACTGGTTAGCGACGCAGAGAATCGTATCATTGACGTCAATCCTGCTTTTGAGCAAATAACGGGATACACGGCAGAGGAGGTTCAAGGAAGGAATCCGAGCATGTTCCAGTCCGGTCGCCAGGACAAAGAATTCTACCAGAAATTATGGCACGCTCTTAAGTCGGAGGGATATTGGCATGGCGAGTTATGGGACAAGCGCAAAGATGGGGAAATCCACGCCAAACTGCTAACGATCAATACTATAAAAGATAGTGTGGGCAAGGTATTCCGTTATGTGGCCCTATTCACTGACATTACCGAGCAGAAGAATACAGAAGCCTTGATTTGGTCACAGGCAAATTTCGATTCACTAACCAAACTGCCTAACCGCCACATGTTTCATGACCGTTTAGAACAACAAGCCAAGCAATCTAATCGTACAGGACGACCAATGGCCTTAATGTTGATTGATCTTGATCTCTTCAAAGAAGTAAATGACACTCATGGACATGACAAAGGAGACCTGCTGCTAATTGATGCGGCAAGGCGGATTAGCGCATGTGTGCGCGAATCGGATACGGTATCCCGTCTGGGGGGTGACGAGTTCACCGTTCTCCTAACCGAGCTAGATGACACGCACACCGTCGAGCGTATTGTGCAAGATATCAACATCAAGTTGACTGAGCCTTTCAAGCTAGGAGAATATCAAGCTTTTATTTCAGCCAGTATTGGTATCTCGCTTTACCCGAATGATACCGGAGACCTTGATAGCTTGTTAAAAAATGCCGACCAGGCGATGTACGTTGCCAAGAACGCAGGACGCAACCGCTCTAGCTATTTTACGGCCGATTTACAATATTTAGCGCAGAAACGCCTGCACCTCCTCAACGACTTGCGCATTGCCTTAGTTTCTAATCAATTTCGCGTTTATTACCAACCCATTGTGGAACTGGCCACCGGAAAAATTCACAAAGCGGAGGCTTTGATCCGGTGGCATCATCCTGTACACGGCATGGTCAGCCCGATAGACTTTATTCCGTTGGCTGAAGATACTAGACTGATAGTCCCGATTGGCGACTGGGTGTTTAGAGAAGCCGTGAATCAGGTTAAACAATGGCGCAGTAAATATCACGCATCATTCCAGATCAGCGTGAACAAGTCACCAGTGCAGATTCATAAGAAAGAAGGCATGCCATGGCCTGACTATCTGAAGCAGCAAGGAATGTCAGGACAAAGCATCTCTGTTGAAATCACCGAAGGAATATTGATGAATGAAGACGCTAGTGTCAATGAGAGTCTACTAAGATTCCGTGATGCAGGTATTCAGATTGCTATAGATGATTTTGGTACAGGCTATTCGTCACTAGCGTATCTCAATAAATTCGACATTGATTACCTCAAGATCGATCAGTCATTCGTCCGCAACATTGGGCCTACTTCAAGCGACCAGGCGCTTTGTGAAGCGATTATTGTCATGGCACACAAATTAGGATTGGAGGTTATTGCAGAAGGTGTAGAGACTGCAGCACAACACGATATGTTATTCGCCGCTGGGTGCGACTTTGCTCAAGGTTATCTGTATTCAAAACCGGTTCCGCCAGAGGAATTTGAGAAGTTTATGCAAACAAGGTATGGGCAGAAGGTCACGCAATGATATTGCTCTCTTGGAGGGTAACGACTCAGCAAATAACAGGTAGGACAGGCCTGTATTTTGATAGCGTATTGTTTAGGTAGATTGACATTCTGAATTGAAGTTGGTGCATTCCCCGTTGTCAATACTGCTTACTTGATTCCGCCCAGCTGCTTTAGCCGTGTATAAAGATTTATCAGCCAATTGCAACAAATAATCAGCATCGCATTTCGATCCTGGTCGTAATGATGCAACACCAATGCTGATGGTTACGTGATTTGAAATCAACGATGCCGAGTGAGGAATATGCAAATTGGCAATTTCTTGGCATAGCTTTTGTGCCAAAGCGAGACTTCCTTGACTACCGCAATCAGGAAGGATTACTGCGAACTCTTCTCCTCCATATCTTGCCAATACGTCGGCTGAGCGATTAATCCTGGACTTAAGAGCCTGAACTACGCCAATCAATACCCTATCCCCAGCAGGGTGACCATAGGTATCGTTATATAACTTGAAGTAGTCGATATCTAACAGCATCAAGGAAAATGGGGTTTGTTGCCTTTGTGCCCTACCTAGTTCTGCTTTAAACCGTTCGTCAAAAAAACGGCGATTATAGGCGCCAGTCAACGAATCAATTGTAGCCGCTTGAGCGAACCGATCAGATTGATCTTTCAGCAAACGCTCGCGCTTAATCGAGGTAGAAGAATCAGAAACTTGGATCAAACAGTAAGCCGTGCCGATTTGATCCACCAAGGGGGTGATTGAAATTGACTGCTGTATACGATCTGGGGAGTGTAATGCGAGATTGGAAAACAAAGGTAAAGGATGGCGATGCAGGGCATTAGAAAGTAATACTGGCAGCTTGTAAGTGCGTACGTTATTTAATGCTGTCTTAAGCGAATTCGGCAATCCACTTTCAAAAATAGTTTCTATATCTTGTCCGATTGCTGATGCACGGGATATACCGCTATGCCTAATCATCCAGTCATTCCATGCCAAGATCATACCATTACTATCGAGTACAACCACACCTAGTTTCAGTGCGTTGATAACTAGATCCGATAGGGGATGCGTTGACGGTTTTGTAACTGGCATACCTTTCTCTTACATGCCTTGTATGTGACGATCAATGTTCACTATTAATTCTTTCAATGAAGTTGAACTCAATATGAACGCCAAATTTCCTTGTGAATCATGTTTTTCGATGGTCATATTTATATGCAGCACCAACATTACAGGCTGTCCCGCGTCCGAAACAATTTGTGAGAGTATTAATTCTGTTGAGTCGACAGAATAAATTGGTAAGGTGGTGTCAAGGGTTACGCCTAGTATATCCGCGATTGCAGAAATACAGGCATTAAGAATGATGTTGCCAAGTTCGCACATCGCTTCTTGTTCATATTCGGCAAGTTCCTCAATAGAGGCATCCGAGCCCATCATTTCACGCACGATGTTCAATGCTCTTTCCTCAGTAAAGAGCAACATCACCTCTGCCTCAATCGATCCACTAAAATGTTGCCTAACAGCACCGATACGGTCGGAAGTTAGATTTAAAGCACTAGCATTGATTTCAGATGATTTGAAAATTTCCACGCGAGGCACCGACAGCTTTACATCAGAATCAACGATTTCGCTCAAGCTGGAAGCCGCTCTGCCTGCACCTATGTTGAAAACTTCGGCAAGGGCATCTAATTGATCCGTACTAAAGTCAATCATTTTCCGTCTGAAAAGTAAGAAATTGCCTGCAATATACTCTTTTCAGTAACTGGCTTGGCAACAAACCGTGCTCCGATTTCGACAGCTCGACTTCGCATGGATTCTTGAATATTGGCCGAGAAGACTACTATACGAATGGCCGGATGTTTGGCAAGAATTTTTTCGGCAGCATCTGTTCCCAAAACGCCTGGCATGTTTATATCCATAGTGATGTAGTCAGGAGTTTCAGAATTAACTAGTTCAATGGCCTCATCGCCACTGGATATTTCAGAAATAATCCAGTCCGGACGCTTTTCAGCAATATGCTTGTGAATGATCTTACGTGAAAAACTACTGTCGTCGACAATAAAAATTGTCTTAGGTATCGCGCCCATATTATACATCCTCCTTGTTTTTATTACCTTTATTAATATATGCTGAAAATTCTCGTAATAATCACGTTACCTTTCACATTAGCGGCAAATAATAGATTTACAGTAGGGGGTTTTCGTTTTAACCCAAATAATCTATTAGCCGATTTTTAACTAAATCGGCAACACAGGAGGTTTTTCAACGTTTGCCTACAATCCCTCAAATCAAGCTCTTTGCCTTCTAGAATCCAACCACGCCAAATCTCTTCTCAGTCTAGAAAATGTCATCAAAGCTTTTTATAAATAAGGATTATCAACATGAAAAAAGTGAATGAAATTCCGCTATCCTTCCGAATTACAATTGAAAGAAAAATAGAAGCCGGGTTTTTCATTCTGAGAAGAAGTATCCCAGATGACTCGTGGAATTCCTATTATTCGTTGGTCAACACAAAGGTGGTGTTGTCAATACGGAGCAGGCTTGGTTCAATTTAAGTTTGTGAAAGGAATCCACGTCCGCACTGGACGACCGGCTCGGTATCAAAATGTCACAACCTTAGCGCGGTTTTAGGGCTGAAAGCAAAAGCTTTCCGCAATCTTTCGCTGTGCCCATCTCTATTATCTCAAAACAGCCTTCACGGGCACAATCGAGCGAGGTTATTTCGCCAGCTTCACCATCCTTCTGAACACCTTCAAAAGCAGGACCAGAAAATGCAAAGTTCATGCATTCCTTACCATCGGCAATGGCCTGTGCGATCAAACTGAGGATGCAACAAGGTTGGGTAGTTGCGGACTTATGATTGATTTTTATTATTAAACCATCAGCTTAACTATTTTACAATTTAGATAAATAAAAACTCTCAAGGTTTGAATCTAACCAGGAATCAGTGAACTTAGGTTAACCAAACGTTGGCATTTATCTTTATTAGCTTACATTGGTTTCAAAGGGGAATTGGTTATAGAAGTCGTATATTTGTGATTAAAGTTTCCGCCATAGGTTGCCAAAACTCCAGGAGCCGCATTCTGATTGTTAAAGTTCTGCACCATGAAGCCAATGGTAGGTAAGCCGATATAGATATCACCATTTACACTTGTCAACGACTGTGACGCCGTGGAATGTATAACATTATTGCCATCTTTTTGACCATTTAAAACGGGTATGTTTATATTGGAAAACTTAATCCGTAACCAACCATTTTCGAAATTAACTGGAATATTTTCTTGATTGCTTGATTCAAACACGCTGGAATTGTTGAATGTTACAACGTTAGCTCCCCAGCAAAGTAAAGTGTCGCTTCCTGCAGCAGGTGGCCCATTTGCTGAGTATACGACATTTCCTCCTTCACGGCTCCAGAAGGAGGCAAAAGCGTACACGTCCTTTTCACTAACAGGCTCACACGATTCATTAGGCCATATATAGCCAGTCCAAATCTTATGTGTAAATGGACTATACAATTGAGTGGTGTCCGTCGCCAATGTCGGGTTATGGACAGGAACTTTGTATCGTTTTGTCGGCATTGTTACCACCCAGTCTGTACCGGACAAGGTTCCATGGTCAAGAACAAATTCGTTGATGATACTGTCGTGCATAAACAACGCACTCACAGCGTCTTCACCATGATTCCAATTGCTGGATACTACGGAGCCACCACTGATTACCATGTTGGTACGCTCTGCAGAGGTCATATCCGGGTAAATACTGCCCGGCTTATTCCATATGTTCTGAACTAGACTTGGAGCAAACGCTTCAAGCACAGTCGGTTCATAGCCATAATCGGTTCCACCTGCAACGTTTATCAGGGAAGCTGTCCCCGCCAGGCCACCTGTTGCCGTATTAGCTCTAGCAGATTGACCTCCCACTATTAGTGCGCTACTTGGGCCCATATCCATGGTTACAGCTTGAACCACTGCGCAATTAGCCGGTGTACCCCCTACGTGAGATATGGACGCATTGATCGAGGTATTTGTAATCGTGCCCATTTCTATAATTTCAAAATAACCTTCACGGGTACGATCCAGCGAATCAGTTTCACCATCTCCTCCACTATGGCTTATTCCCTCAACTATGGCACCAGAAAATGCGAAATTTACAAACTCTTTGCCATCGGTAGGAAGCTGAGGGGAAGTGCATGATTTATCGGCTGTGACAATCTTTGCACCATTTGCCGTATTGACAATTGCAGCAGTCCAAATGTCATGTGGGGGTAGATAGAGGTTAAAGTTAATCACAACACGCCCATTTTTGCCTTCCGAGAAACGTACTTTCAGGGCTTTGAAAGAAGCACTAGTATTCAAAACGGACAGGTAGGTATCCATTCCGGCGCGTGTGGTGTAATAGGGATAAATGAGAACCTGACCGAGTCCGTTCCCACTTAGGTGTATGGCAGCATTGGCCGTATTCGCGATACCAACCGAACTTATTGCTGCCAAAGCAAGATACAGTGGTTTAATTTTGAATTTCTGCATTATTGTTAGAGCCCTGATATCATTCTACAAATTATTTATCATACTAAAAATCACTGCTGTCCGGTTAATACGCGAATAGATTCAATTGATTACTGGGGGTGACATTGTCAGAAATGTAATCACTGTCCGCAAAGGCTTGCTGGATGGGCATTTTCTC
>JBKJQT010000357.1:0-2685 GCA_046593855.1 Candidatus Nitrotoga sp.
GACAGGTTCATATGGCTTCTGTAATAAAAAATTTAAGAAACAATCAAAATTTTTGCTTGCAGCTATTGATTCAAAATAAGCTATTAAAAAGATTGAATCAGACAAATGTAGCAATCAACATGATTGCTGCAACACCACCAGTTACTTTTTTGAAATTGTATCCCCATTTACAAGGAATACAAGGCAATCAACGCGATTCCAATAACGATACGGATCGCTTTGTCCGCACTATCTACACTATGTGCTTCTTTATGAAAACTTCAGAAAAAACTCCCTGATGTTGGCAAAACCAAGTACCTTATCAATAACAATATTCTTTACAATATAATATATTTGCATATAATAAACATTACAAGGAGTTTGGTTGATGGGTATTGCAGCTGCAAAATTTGATCTGAATGAATTGCACGCTTCCGCGACTGATGCTTGCGGGCTGCTGAAGGCCTTGGCCAACCCAGACCGCTTGCTATTGTTATGCCAGTTGACCCAAGGTGAACGCTGCGTCAGCGACTTGGAAAGCTTACTGGACATTAGGCAGCCAACGCTCTCTCAACAATTGTCCGTCCTGCGCGAAGAACAGTTAGTCACTACCCGTCGAGACGGCAAACAGATCTTTTATTCCATTGCCAGCAAGGAAGCGTTGGCCGTCATGGCAGTGCTGTATGAGCAATTCTGTAAACCCGGTAAAAGAGGAACGAAATGACGATCGACTGGACAAATTTCACCCCTTGGTCATCCTTGGCTGGTGGTGTACTAATTGGTCTCGCTACAGCAATGTTCCTTTTGCTTAACGGACGGATCGCGGGCATCAGCGGTATTCTGGGTGGGTTGCTACGACCGATAAAAGGAGATATTGGGTGGCGGGTCGCTTTTGTAGCAGGCCTCATTTTTTCGCCTATCGCCTATAGCGTAGCCGCGCCTCTTCCTGCGGTCCAGATTGATATCAGCGCTGCGTCTCTGATTATGGCTGGCCTGCTGGTGGGATTAGGCACCCGCTATGGTTCAGGCTGTACGAGTGGACATGGTGTTTGTGGCCTCTCACGGCTTTCACCGCGTTCGATGGTAGCTACTGCCTTGTTCATGTTGGCCGGTTTTGTAACGGTCTTTATCACTCGCCACTTGATTGGTTAAGGAGATTACGATGCAAGTTTTAATGGCATTCATCACAGGCATGATATTTGGTCTAGGTCTGATTTTGTCCGGCATGACGGATCCGGGCAAAGTGATTGGCTTTCTGGATATAACTGGCGCATGGAATCCATCGTTGGCATTCGTAATGGGCGGTGCCATTCTGATTGCGGCGATCGCGTTTCATTTTGCCAACACTCGCCCGATGGCGTTGCTAGGTGGCGTCATGCGCTTACCAACCGCACGCCAGATCGACAGACGACTAGTTTTGGGTGGACTGGTTTTTGGAGTCGGCTGGGGCTTGGCTGGTTATTGCCCAGGTCCGGCGTTGGCTTCGCTTGCTAACGGTGGGAGCAAGCCACTGATCTTTTTCGTCGCCATGATTGCCGGTATGGCGATTTTCGAAATCCAGGATAGGTGTGCAAGCGCGCACAAACGCAAAGCAATCTAGCGTAACTTACCCAGAGCCGTGTACGCAAATGGCGACGACTACTGTGATAAGAGACGCGCGACTCAATAAAAGGCGACAATGATAGTCGAACTGGGATTAGGCTTGGCGGTTGGTGCAATAATGGCACTTACTGGTGCCGGAGGCGGGATATTGGCAGTTCCGCTGCTCGTATTCGGCCTGCAGCTTAGTGTTGCCCAAGCAGGGCCGATTGGTTTATTAGCCGTAGGACTAGCTGCCACTTTGGGAGCGGCAACTGGTTTGAAAGTGGGTATCGTTCGCTATAGAGCAGCACTGTTGATGTCCGTTACCGGCATGTTTCTGTTGCCTTTCGGTGTATGGCTTGCCCACAGACTCGACAACCGTTGGCTAAGTATTCTGTTTTCCATCGTCTTGTTCTTCATTGCGTATCGGACTTTCCGCCAGGCTAAGAATCATTCAACCGATACTGAAGGCAGTAAAACCCCCAAACTCGCATGCGTTCGAGACGCCAACAGCGGCAAGTTCGTCTGGACCACTCGCTGTGCACGCGCCTTGGCAATGTCTGGAGGTGTTGCGGGATTATTCTCTGGCTTGTTGGGAGTGGGAGGCGGCTTTGTGATTGTTCCAGCTTTAAAGCGCTATACAGACCTGGTCAATAAATCCGTCGTCGCCACCTCATTAACCGTCATCGCGTTGGTTTCACTAACAGGCGTTCTGTTCAGTGCTACCACTGATGCATTGAACTGGGTGGTTGCAATTCCGTTTTGTGCTGGCGCCCTTGCAGGAATGATGGCTGGAAAATTAATATCTTCTAGGCTGGCAGGGCCGCAGTTGCAAATAAATTTTGCTGTTCTGTCCGCAGTCGTAGCGGTTGGAATGATGATCAAATCTTTCGCATAGCGTTGTGGTGCAATCGGCAATAACTCAACTACACGAATTCACGTGAGTGAAAAGCATTAGGTAATGAAGTTTCGTAGAGTTTATAAACTTGATCAGGAGAGAAGTACTACGCTAATCTATGGCAAAGCAGAGCCCTCCACTGCCATGACCGTCGGTTGTTTGGTAAGCAGGGTAATTAACGTAGCGAGTTGGTCGCGCATTTGGCGACGATCCACAATCATGTCTAT
>JBKJQT010000290.1:0-2500 GCA_046593855.1 Candidatus Nitrotoga sp.
GTTTATGGTTAAGACTACGACGGTATCTAATCATCTTTGATCCCCTAACTTTCGTTCACTGATCAATGAAAACATCCTTGGCAAATGCTTTCGCAGTAGTTAGTCTTTCAGAAATCCAAGAATTTCACCTCTGACACTGAAATACTAATGCCCCCAACTGTCCCTATTAATCATTACTTCGGTCCCAGAAACCAACAAAATAGAACCAAAGTCCTATTCTATTATTCCATGCTAATGTATTCAAGCGCGTGAGCCTGCTTTGAACACTCTAATTTTTTCAAAGTAAAAGTCCTGGATCCCCAGACCACCCAGTAAAGAGCAGCCTGGAACCCCAGAAAGTGGGACCAACTTAGCGAGTACTTACCGTTAGGCAGACCCTCTAAGTAGGTCCAAAATCCGACTACGAGCGTTTTAACTGCAACAACTTTAATATACGCTATTGGAGCTGGAATTACCGCGGCTGCTGGCACCAGACTTGCCCTCCAATTGTTCCTCGTTAAGGTATTTAAATTGTTCTCATTCCAATTACGAGACTCAAAGAGCCCCGTATTGTTATTATTTGTCACTACCTCCCTGTGTCAGGATTGGGTAATTTGCGCGCCTGCTGCCTTCCTTGGACGTGGTAGCCGTTTCTCATGCTCCCTCTCCGGAATCGAACCCTAATTCCCCGTTACCCGTAAAAACCATGGTAGGCCTCTATCCTACCATCGAAAGTTGATAGGGCAGAAATTTGAATGAACCATCGCCGGCACAAGGCCCTGCGATTCGAATAGTTATTATGAATCACCAAAGAACTGGTTTCCCAGGTTGGCTTTTAATCTAATAAATACAACGCTCCAGAAGTCGCGTCTTTTAGCATGTATTAGCTCTAGAATTACCACAGTTATCCATGTAGTAAGGTACCATCAAATAAACTATAACTGATTTAATGAGCCATTCGCAGTTTCACAGTATAAAGTCGTTTATACTTGTACATGCATGGCTTAATCTTTTAACTTAGCATATATGACTGGCAGAATCAACCAGGTAACAATCTGTGGCTCCCATCTCGGGGGGTCTAGACGAGTCTAGGTAGGTCCCCCGACTGGGAAAACATCGGGCAAGCCCGGGAGTTATTTCCAGATTCCACCCTTGAAGGTCGAGTCAGTGAAACCAACTACAATGGGTATCAGTCCACTGAGTTGTCTGACCAAGATGTTCTTAAAGAGCCCTTAAAGGTCTCGAATAAGAACGACTTGTTCTTCTTGTCGCCCTAGATCTTTCCTGGGTGGCACTACCAGAGCTGAATCACCAGCTGTAGATGTGCCACCCTGGTTGCAAGATACCGAGAAAGGGCGAACCCCCACTCGATTTTCTCGCGAATAATGGAAGGTACGTTCAGCCACAGGCTATCAGTACACGACACTTCTACGTTATAGATCATGGATAAAGACCTGCCTATGAATGGGCTACTTAAACTGCAGACGAAACAAGTTCGTGAATCAGCAGTAGAGTGCGCGCGCAGACATACACTAGGAATGTTACCCAGTCCACAGATGTTTTACTAGAGACTTGTTTTCAACAGCAGTGACCGCCTTCCAATCCAAGTGGTTGGTGCCAACAAAACTTCCAGCATTTTGCACCCTATCAACCCGCCAAGGATCGTTGTTACACTGTCTACAGAGGCGGGTAAATAGGACTAAAAACACAGGTCGCATTGAAGACGACACCCCCCTGGCTGCCGAAGCAGTTTGACATCACTGAAGGCCAGCTACTTGCATACATTGCTCTGGGTCCATCGATGACGGAAACAGACATAGCCGTGGGTGGGCTACTTTAACTGACAAAGAACTAATTCCTTGGCAAATAAAGTGCACGCATACCACGACTATGAATTTGACCTGGTCAAAGAATACTGGAGCGCCATTGCTCTGCATTGCTGCTTACACACATTGCTCTGGGTCACCATAGCATCCACAATTCTTCCTGCATTTCGTATCCTACCATCCCGCCAAGGATCGCTGTTACACTGTCTACAGAGGCGGACTGATGGGTAGAAACACAGGACGAGGTCGAAGAGAGGCATCTTGACAAACAAGGTGGTTGTCACCAACACATCTTCCTGCATTTCTCACCCTACCATCCCGCCAAGGATCGCTGTTACACTGTCTACAGAGGCGGATTGATGGGACTAAAAACACAGGTAGAGGTCGAAGACAACACACCCTGAATGCCAAGGCGGCTTTTCGTCACTTGTCAAGTCAGCTGATTGCAAAGCAATGGGTCCATCGATGACGGAAATAGACGTCGCCGTGAATGGGCTACTTAAACTGCCAACGAAAAAGATCGTTAGAAGTAGAGTGCACGCGCAGACACGACTAAGAATTTGACCTGGTCAAAGAATACTGGAGCGCCATTTCTCTGCATGCTTAAAAACAAGCTCTGTTTCTCAGTTACTGGGCAGCAGAAAAAAATGATCGGATCAAATCTTTCTTTTGCTGTTCTCTTACAAAGGATATCC
>JBKJQT010000039.1:0-3299 GCA_046593855.1 Candidatus Nitrotoga sp.
GGGTCTGGCCGCAACTCAGGTGAATGTACATCAACAGATCATTGTAATGGACATTTCTGAGACCCAGGATCAGTTGTTGGTGTTCGTTAACCCGGAAATTATTGCCAGCAGTGGTGAGAGCATGTGCGAGGAGGGCTGTTTGTCGGTCCCTGGAGTATATGAAAAAATACGCCGCGCCGAACATGTCACCGTGCGCGCACTCAATACGCATGGTGAATCTTTCACGCTTGAAGCAGACGGGTTATTGGCGATCTGTATACAACATGAGATGGATCACCTTAAGGGCAAGGTGTTTGTTGAATATCTTTCACCGCTCAAGCAATCCCGTCTCCGAGCCAAGCTTAAGAAGCACCGCCGTGAAATAATGTAGGCACCTCAAAAATATGTTTTTCTCAAGCTGCTGGGGTTGCCTCTTACCGTGTATGTAAAGCCATCATTAATCTAAAGGTATCCTGATAATCAACTCTCCCCTAAAGATCATTTTTGCTGGCACTCCAGACTTCGCCGCCACCGCACTAGAAGCGTTGCTGGTGCAACAATTTTCTGTAGTCGCAGTGTTAACCCAGCCCGACAGGCCCGCTGGCCGCGGTATGCGGCTCGCAGCCAGCCCAGTTAAGCAACTTGCCTTGGCGTGTAGCCTGCCACTGCTACAGCCTGTTACATTAAAATCTGTCGATGTACAACAAGAGCTTGCCAATTATGCGGCGGATGTAATGGTGGTAGCGGCTTATGGACTAATCCTGCCATCAGCGTTATTGCAATTGCCACGCTACGGCTGCTTGAATATTCACGCTTCATTATTACCGCGTTGGCGCGGGGCGGCGCCTATTCAGCGCGCTATTCTGGCGGGTGACGACAAAACCGGTATCACCATTATGCAAATGGATGCAGGACTCGATACAGGTGATATGTTGCTTAAAAAAGCCTGTTCGATCACTGTGCATGACACCACGCAAACGTTGCATGCCAAATTGGCAACGTTGGGTGCTGAAGCGATCGTCGAGGCACTGTGCCTGTTGGAGCAAGGACAAGTAAAGTCTGTGTCGCAAAATGCGGCCGAAGCAACTTATGCTGCCAAACTCAGCAAAACAGAAGCGTTAATTGACTGGTCAAAAAATTCCACACAAATCATACGCGCGGTGCATGCCTACAACCCTTTTCCTATCTCATATACTATGCTTAATGGAGTACCTATTAAAATCTGGCAGGCCAGCGTGCGCGAGGAGTTTGAAGGTGAAGCGGGAACTGTGCTGGCTATAGAAAAAAACGGGATTGTTGTGGGATGCGGCCAAGGGGCATTATGCCTTGAGGTATTGCAGCGTCAGAATGCCAAGGCATTGCCTGCGGTACAGTTTATGCAGGGATTTGCAGTACATCCCGGCGACCGTTGTACTTTATTCCTCTGACATGCATATCGCACAACAGGGTGCCAGCCAAGTTGTCTGCCAAGTGCTGGCCGGACGCAACTTGAGCCAGACATTGAGTGCGGCTTTGCGCTCTACGCCTGGGAAAACTCTGCCTGAATTAACACCACAACAACGTGGTGCGCTACAGGATTTGAGTTATGGTACGCTACGTTTTTACGGTCAGTTAGTGCGCGTGCTGGATCAATTGTTGCACAAACCGGTGCAGGATTCGCAACTACGTTGCCTGTTATTAGTGGCCTTGTATCAACTGCTGCATACCAAAGCTGCGCCCCATGCGGTGGTAGATCATGCCGTGTGCGCTGTACGAAAGTGCAATGCCGCGGCTGGAGGATTGGCAAATGCAGTACTGCGCAATTTTTTGCGCAACCGCGAGGCGTTACTTGCAGTCGCGGCCACTAGCGAGGAAGGCCGCTATGCCTATCCGCAATGGTGGATAACTGCAGTCCAGGCACAATATGGAAGGTATTCGGAGGCTATCTTGCTAGCGGGTAATCAGCATCCGCCCATGACACTGCGTGTGAATTGTAGATATATCAATACCGTAGATTACCTGGCATTGCTTGCGCAGCATGATATTCAGGCCAGCCTGATTGAGCCCGATGCTGTGCTGTTGAGATACCCTCTCCCGGTAAATAAGTTACCAGGATTTTTCGACGGTCTGGTTTCAGTGCAGGATGCGGGTGCGCAGTACGCAGCACGCTTGCTGGACGTGCAGGAGGGTATGCGGGTGCTTGATGCGTGCGCTGCACCAGGGGGAAAGAGTACCCACCTACTGGAGCTGGCACAACTTGATCTACTTGCTTTGGACAAAAATTCGCAGCGTTTGGAACTGGTACGTGAAAACCTGCAACGTTTGCAATTGCATGCGCAGGTGCAAAACGGTGATGCGGCACAGCCCGATAGCTGGTGGGATGGTAAACCATTCCATCGAATCTTGGCCGATGTACCCTGCTCCGCCTCCGGCGTGGTGCGGCGCCATCCCGATATAAAGTGGCTGCGTCGTCCGGGCGACATCAATGGGTTCGCGCAACAGCAGTTGCATATTCTTTGCGCATTGTGGCGATTGCTGGAAAGAGATGGAAAGCTGCTATATGTAACCTGTTCCATTTTTGCGCGAGAAAACCAGGAAGTTGTTAATGAGTTTTTAAATCAGCATGACGATGGCAAACAATTACCGCTGTCCATGCCTAATTTAAATGAAGGTCAAATATTCCCCAATGACCAGCACGATGGTTTCTTTTATGCATTACTGCAAAAGCATGCATAACCTGGCGCGATTGCTGGCTGTGCTGCTGGCATTCTGGCTAGGCATTTCGGTCGTCTGTGCCGAGGGTATTACAGTGCGTAAAACGGAGGCACGGTTTTCTGACGGCAGTTACCAGTTTTCGGCTGATTTCGACATCAGCTTAAACTTTGTTGTAGATCAAGCACTGACGCGCGGGGTGCCTCTGTACTTCATTAGTGAGTTCACCCTGATTCGTCCACGTTGGTACTGGCTGGACGAAGTTATCGCAAAAAATGAACAGACTGCCAAACTATCTTACAACAAACTGACGCGCCAGTACCGCATCACGCGTGGCTCGCTATTCCAAAACTTCACTAGCTTGGGCGATGCACTACGTATTATCAGTCATCAGTCTGCTGCACCTATTGATGCTTCGCTGCTACAGAAAAACAATGATTATATTTCAGCGCTGTTACCCCAAAAAGGGGGCTACATTGCTGCCACGCGAATGCGTCTAGATGTAACGCAATTACCAAAACCATTGCAAGTCAATGCCTTGGCCACCCAAGACTGGAACTTTGATTCCAATTGGTACCGCTGGATAGTTCGCCCCTTCGTATCTGCTGCAGACCGCGAAAGTGAGTAGG
>JBKJQT010000045.1:0-4569 GCA_046593855.1 Candidatus Nitrotoga sp.
GCCGCGCTTTGTATCCACCACGAACCCGGCTCCAAACGCAGTACCTTTTTTATCGTTTCCAAATGGAATAGTAACGGCTTTCCTGATTTGTACTGTGTAGTGCTGTGCCTTTGAGAAGACATCTTCATCATTCTCAGCATGAGCAGAAATTACGCTGATCGACAGAAGGCTGGTTATTATTCCAATTAAGTTAAGTTTCATTTTCGTCTCGCTAATCATGAATATGCTCCCATCCATACTGGGAATATAAAGTTATTTAGTTTTGCGGACTATATCTACAATCACTTAAATGAATAATCCAGCGGCATCTGGATGGTAAGAAAAAAATTGTATTTACATTTGATTCCATCCATATTGTTTTTCGTCAAGCTATAACAATACTTTAGGGTATTTCAAATGTGAAAAAAACAGGACCGTTAATGAGATAGTGGAACAGACGAGTCGCTAGGTGGTGGTGGTAACATGAAAACGTGGGAGGGCGGGGAGGTTGGCGGGCAGGACGCCGCTAGAAGGCGGAGGGGCACAGAAGTGCCGGCAGAAGGGAGCGATAGCGAGCTACTCTGAGTCGATCAAGATGCATAATTGCTCTTCCTAACAAGCTACCGCGAATAATCGATTCGCCCCGATACAGGAACACGATGGCCTTTCGCATACATACACTGCTGATATCCGAAGTCGTAACGCTGCTGAAGGTTGAACCCCGAACTTTCACCCGTACCCATTCCTGCCATAGAACCAATAAGCAATCCAGAGCCTGCACCCACACCCACACTGTTATGGCCGCCAAATAATACGCCTGCAGTGGCACCAATTGCAGTTCCGATCACCGCGCTTCTTACGCCACTATCAGTCGCTGCAGTATTCGCCGTGCCGCCGCCTATCTGAGAGCTGGCATATTGCCTACAATCGACATCATCTAAGCGGAACTGATCAAAGTTTCTCCCTGTCCCGGGCAGCACAAGTACACCTGGGCCGGTCGGTACCGACGTGCAACCGCCCAGCACTAGAACTGCCGCCAGTACGAAGGAGAACCGCAATGTAAGTGTCATAAGGCAGGTGCATTATCTGAAGGAGGCTGGCCGTTTGAATCGGGTGCGGGCTGAGGGGCGACCCGCAGCCATCCTCCTGGACATTGGTTAACATATGGATAGTAAGCTTTAGCATCAACGCAGTAATACCACCATGACCTTTGAACATCTTGCGACGAATCAGTTGGTACTTCTTGTGTTGCGATCTGTGGTTCGTCGCTTCGCTCAATGTAAGTCACTGGCGCAGGTTGCACCAGCGGGTAATAGGCGGGCGCCGGAGAATAATAATAGGATGACCCATAATACGGGTCTCCGTAGTATGAGTACGGATAAAATCCGTAGCCGAAACCAATCGGTGCGCCCAAGTAGATACCCACGTTCCTACCTCGATTCCAACCACCGCCTCCGTATCCGCCTCCGTATCCGCCTCTGTATCCGCCTCTGTATCCGTATCCGCCTCCGTGTCCGCCTGCATGCCCACCACCACTAAACCCTGCCCCCCCCATGCGACCTCCGCCTGCGTGTCCTCCACCGCCCCCTTGTCCTCCAGTTGCCCGCCCACCACCGCTCCATGAGCCTGCCGCCAACGCCATTTCGCTCATCAATGTTCCAACCAACAACAGTGTGATTAAAGTTAATGATTGGCTGATTTTAGATGCCTTCATTATGTCTATATCCTTAGAATTCAGCATAAATAACAATCTGATTTGCAGAATTGCAACCTCATACGCTTAAGAAGCGATTCCACTCTGGTTTCCATAAATAGATGGTCCACATTTAGAGACAATGATCATTGAGTCCAGTTCCAAGTCAACTAGTAATAACTCTAAAAATTTTGAATATATTTAATAAAAACGCATATCTTCAAAGACCGTTGACAAATACGCAGATTTAATGTTTCAACCTTATCAAAATAAGTCTAAACTTCTCCAAGCATGAAACGAGTCTGAAAATTACTGCTATGTGCCAAATTTTCTCATGACCCCTATTCTAAAAAGGTCTCGATCGTTTTCTTCCGTAAAGGTGGCAACTCGACTAAAACTGACAAGGCCTTTCCATTTGTTGGTAATAAAGCGTTCGAACTGAAGTGTAATCAAGCCGTGCAATTGAACATTATCCGACCCTCGTTGATTTATCGCTACATAGGGTCCAATACCCGCACTGGCAGCCCAATTTTCATTCAGGGGTTGTACGAACCATCCTTGGACAGCTACGCCATTACGATGTACTCGAACATCGTCGTCACCTTCTTTAATCCCGGCAATTGAAACCCCCCATTGGCTACCATAATATTTTTTTAATTCGACGGAGAATCCTGTGGACGGTTCTGCCACACCATGATTGGTTTGAGAAACACCTGCGGTCAGCCCTAGCCAAATTGGATTCCCAGAAGACTCTAAATACTTGCTTACAGGAACCTGGTCAAAGTATTTCCCGACACCCACAAGCAAGGCAATTGAGGAATGTGCGCCTGGCATGGTGACATGGTTCAGTGCATATCGCATATGCAACCCTGGAGAAAATCGTCCAATATCTACCAAGGCCGCAACAGAAACCAAAGCCCCCAATTTTGCGTCATTAATTTCGACCCCCTTAACTGTTGTGGTATTCATACTATAGTAGGGACCCAGTCCGAGTTCTAAATTAAGTTTACGGTTCAATTGATTCCTGTAAACCATCTGGGCTCCAAACCCATCTCGGTGATTATTATCAGGATGCCCTTCATTAAAGTGAATGAAGTCAAAGCGAAATTTTTCGTTCTTTAGGGAAAGCTTGTCAGAAATAAAAGCTGGGATATCAATTTCTTTACCAAACCTGATTTCAAAGGGCCTCCATTTCATAGATTTGTCCCCAGTGAGGTCTCGGCCATAGGCGACTCCATTCCCTAAAGTTGCCGACGCATAAGCATTATTGTTATTCTCAATAATCTTTGAGTAAGAAACATTTTGCGGGAAATGCTTCTCTTCATTTTTACTATCATGGTCTTGACCAAAAGCCATGAAGGGAAGAATTAGCAAACCAAATAGAGAAATATATCGCATTTTATTAAGTGACCTTATTCTGTTTAAGTGACTACTATTTGTACGTACATTATTTACATAACCAACAATAACTTAATTTCTTAAAATAATCATTAGGTTATCTACAATAAATGAACATGCTTTTTGCACCTCACTACTTTTACCAAACTTTAACTATTAAGAAACCAATTAAAATTTCATTGTTGCAGTTATATCAATACTTCTATGTACGCTAGCGTACTGACTTTAGCTAATTATGCGACTAAGGTTCAAACTTCTAAAGTGACTGTGGCCTTGGTTTTGATACACTGCATATTGCAGCCCAGAAAGTCGTTTACTGCCCATGTTGAAATAGATATTTAAGCCTCAATAATAAGTTTACAAACTTCGAGGAGTCAGAATGCATCTCCTTCAGTAAAACCTCTACGCTTCAATTTTAGATGTCTTATACCGAATCCATCATTCATTAAAATCTACGACTGAAAATCAGGAGATACATCATGAGACATATAATGTTACTTTACTTTAGGCAATTTTTAGGAATCCTCGTTACCACTCACTCGATCTTCAGTAATAGCTACGCTGACGAACCTGCAAAAACGACTTCGAGTTATGCTCCCGTTGTCATTAAAGAAAGCTTTCCTGACCTGATGGGTCGGATGAAAACCGAGAAGCCTGATGTGATGAACCGGCAGATGGATTTGCTAAATAAGCGCTACGACTTGAGCGACCGCACCCCTAACCGCATTACAATGTCCCGTGGTAAGTTAGTTCAAGAAGGAGTACGGGTCAAACTGCCGAAGGGGATGAGGTGGGAGAGTCTCGCGGCAATGAGTCCCGAAGAAATACGTGAGAAAGATTTATTTCCAGCGGGCTTTTTTCCACTTCCTCATCCAAATCACCCAGAAGGAGGCATGGTTTTCCCCAAGCTTCTAATCGACGAAATCAAGAAGCAAGAGGGGCGCGATCTTACGCGTTTCGATTTAGATTTTGATCTGCCGGATCGTTTTTTACCCGAGTTCCCTGCGCCCATATACCTGACTACAAGGTCTGACCTCGGTGACGTCTCGCAGGGCAAGCTAGTCACCATGGACAATTATTACGAATTGTTCAACGGAATATTAAATCCCAAACAAATTGAAGGACTAAGGCTGTTGCTGACCGCCTTCCCACAACAACAGTTTAATCAGACGGAAGATCGACGCTCTGTACGTCCGAGTCGCGGGGTTGCTTGTTTCGATTGTCACGCCAATGGACATACAATTGCTCCGACCCACTTGGCGGGAGACGTTCGTCCTCAGGAATTCCGCCATCGTATTGATACGCCATCCTTGCGTGGCGTGAACATCCAGCGGTTATTCGGCTCGCAACGGGCGCTCAAATCCGTAGAAGACTTCACCGAGTTCGAGCAGCGTGCGGCTTATTTCGACGGAGATCCGGTAACCGCGACGAAAAAGGGCGTTAACGTTCTCGAACGTGGCAGTCAAGTTCATTTTATGGCTGAATTTCAGGAGCTTTTG
>JBKJQT010000135.1:0-4784 GCA_046593855.1 Candidatus Nitrotoga sp.
GCCACGCATAACACCACGCAATAATTTTAGCACTTCTGGTTATTCAACTCCTCTCTCCAAACCCGCTCCCATAAGCGTGAGAAGGCTTGAGAGGGAAAAGGGTGTTGATGCACAAAATTTTCCGTGGCATATAAGCCAGGCAGTGCATCACGCCAAGTTTGGTGAGGGGGTTATAGTCAACATGGAAGGCGGCGGTTCAGATATGCGCGTACAGGTGAATTTCCGCACAGCCGGTACGAAGTGGCTGGCGCTGGAATACGCCAAGCTAACTTCTTTAGAATAACGGCCAAAATATCTTCATCTCTGGCGCGGGCCGGGTCAACGCACGCATTGGGCGACCTATACCTCCGTCAAGCTGAGTCTTCAGTCGTACGGAATCCATTTACGATAACAGATCGGATCATTTCACCCCTCGACAGTATGGATACAGAGCTAAAGTTTTAGTACTCCCGCGCCACTTTCGAGGATTTGCTAGTGTAGCCGCGTAATGTCAAGGTTAAGAACTGGCAGGCGACATGCTTCTGGTTTAGTGCGTGAAAGCGCTTCCGCTACGCCTACAATTGCGCTCCACATCAAGGGTAGGGTGACCTTTATGCGGTTGATGGGTTTTTGCGGATTGAAACCCCAGCATTCCAGATATTGCCAAACCGAGCGCCCCGAGGGCTTAATGCCGCACTCGCGCTCGATCAATTCCTTCACCGCAAGCTGGCTTCATAGGAAGAAATTCTTCTTCAATTGTTCGTGGCACTTGCCACAGATGATCTTCTGCAATGCCTGCTCTTGTTCGGCGCTCAAACTGCGGCGGCTTCCAAGTTTCTTGCCTCGTGCATCAGGCTTGAGTACTGCAAGTCCGCCTTCTTTTACAAATCGATTGCGGCACGTTCGGCAGACCAACTTAGACCCGTTAACTCGACAAGTTGCATAACTGTGTAACCCTTCCTGTGCCAGCGAATAACTTCTTTGAGTCGCGTGAAAAGCTCGCCCCGGGATTGGGTTCTTGCGTCTTCTGTGTCCATGCATCTCTGACCAGGAAGCAACCAAAAATTTCACTAATAATCTTTCACAGTCAATCTATTAACGCTTTATGGACGGCTTACGCGACGCCATGTTGCTGGCTTTTACGCCGAGGTCAGTTTTCGCCTGCGCAATGAGTTCGATGCAATGGCTTTGCTCATTCTTGCCGAATTCCAAAAGCGGAATCAGCGCGCCTATACCCGCCGCCACGCTTACCACTGCTGCGTCAAGGCCGACGCGCGTAATCACGTTGCCCATTTCTGGGTGGACGGTGGGATGTTTGAATGTTCCAGCAATATTTATCGGTCCCCGCAACGACGCAAGGCTGAAGCTTTTGGATTCGGCAGTCAGGCGCACATTCAGCGCTTCGGTACTGAAGTTCACGTCTCCCGTGCCGTGCAAGTTCACCTTCGGCGTGTCGAGCACCATGGCCTGAATCTGGAAATCGCCGTTAACTGCATTTAAGGGACTTACCATGCAGCGGATCGACGTTTGCTTGTCGCCACCAATCAGACGAGCAAGTGAATTTGCAATGTCGAGATTCGACAACCGCAGCGCCAACTCGCTCACGTACCACCAACCATGATCACGGCGGCTTTACCGGTCGCCGAGCCGAGCATCTGAGAGACAGAGTTTCCAGTCATCTCCAGCTTCGCGCGCCCGCCCAAGGTGCCCGCGCTCACCGCGCTCATTTTTTCCGTAGGCATCAGCTTGTCCAGATGCAAACCCTTGGCCACAATGTCGGCATGCGTCGCGGTACTTTGCTGGCGCCCGTCCATCTGGATCTGAGTTTTCAGGCTCCCGCCGGCGACTGAAAAGTTGAGCGGTGCGAGCTTGAGTGTCCCGTTTTCCACGAACATATGCACGTCCATTTTTTCAAGCGGCATTTTCTGCGTCATAATCTTGGCAGCTCGAAACTTCACATCCGCGTTCGCGGCACGCAGCTTTTCCAGACTGAATGGCTCTATCGGGAGAAACTTGTTGTAAGGGTGGCGGCATGTCCGCGGGCTTGCCGCCACGGTCAGCGCCGATAAAGCCGCCCAGATCGGCCATGTAAAGATTGTTTGAGACCAGATTGGCTTTAATGTACTGCGCGGTTTCTGGCCCACGTCGACCGAGGCACCCCCACCTCAGATCGCTCTTGCCTACGATCCCCTTCAACTGGCTCAATGCCCATAAGTCGCCGGAATGACTGAGCGTGCCCGCAATCTTGTATGGCGGCGTGGGCGGGAGAGGCACGCCCACAATCGGATAGAGAAGCGCGAGGTCGCTGCCTTCGAGCGTGAAGTTGATGTTTTCGCCTTTCAGGTGAAGCGGATCGATCAGCACTCCATCCGCGCTG
Organism: Candidatus Nitrotoga sp.; assembly: GCA_046593855.1. Taxonomy (GTDB): domain Bacteria; phylum Pseudomonadota; class Gammaproteobacteria; order Burkholderiales; family Gallionellaceae; genus Nitrotoga. The sequence goes on from JBKJQT010000135.1 coordinate 2,357, forward strand.
GCTTTGGTCGTGCCCAATACAGCATGCGCATTGATGGGATAAGGATGTTCGGCGTTGCGCAGGCTGAGCAACGCGCCGCCACGCGCGTTCACCGTCGACGGCATACCTTTGAAGATGCCTTTTCCCTTCACCTCGACCATGGATTCGGCGCCTTGCTGGCCGTCCAGGGTGTTGACCTCAACCGTGAGGTCCGTATTGATCCGAGGTTCGCGGTAGGTCGCACTGCCGTGATCAATGGCAAGCGCGCCCACCTCGGGGATTTGGGTTGGCTTGTCCTTGTCCTGGGCTTTAAACACCCAATTGGGCGTACCGTCCTTGTTTACTTCGAATACGACGCGCGGCGCCGACAACGCGATGTCTGGAATGTTGAGGTGCCCGGCCAGCAACTGGAGCAGATCGACCCTGAAATCGAGACGCTTGATCTCGGCCATGTTCGGCTCGCGACCCCACTCAGCATTGCCCATAACGATATCGTTGGCAATGATGCGAGGATGCAATGAGAGGTGCACGTTGAGATCGCCATTGATTGCGAAGCTTCTTCCGGTGGCGTGCGTAACCTTACGCGCGATGTATGGGCGCAACAGATTCCAGTCGAAAAAGTAAAGCGCAACAAATACGATGATCAGAAAACCGGCAACGCCGATGAGCCACTTTTGTGTTCGGTTCATAAGTATTCCACGCATAAGATTTCACATAAAAAAATCGACTGGAATAAGCCAATTGGTGCAGCCGGTTTAATTCAACGCAATATTCGTCCGACTAACAATGCCGCAGCCGGTACCACCCCACCGACTTAAATGGGTTTGCCGATACATACTGGCAAGCATCTACGACGATCTTCTCCTGGCTTGCCTTGAGACTTTCGTTGCGCTCGTTCAGCCATTCAGCCGTCGGAACTAACACGCTTACGGCATTATCGACGGACTGGTGAGCAATTTCGGCAACACGCGCGCTCACGGGTTTCTCATTAACAATTGGTTCAGGCGCATCGCTAGTCCCCTCTGCGGCTTGGCACCATAGGCGCATCGCCTGCCACAGGCTTCTGTACACGCGATCCATGCTGGTTGGCATATACCCAGGTGTATTCCGCGCCGAACAAAAAGATCTGCGCAGAGTAATAGACCCACGCGATCAGCACGACGAGCGAGCCCGCCGCGCCGAATCCGGAAGCCAGGCTGCTTTTGCCCAGATACAATCCGATCAGCATTTTGCCAAGGGTAAATAGCAACGCCGTCACCGCCGCGCCAGTCCAGACATCGCGCCAGGGGATCCTTGCACGCGGCATCATCTTGTAGATCATTGCGAACAGCAGTGTGAAGATGGCTAACGAGACAGCGAAGTTGAGGATCTCGAGCAACACATCCCAGCCTGCGAACCAGCCGCCCCACCAATTGCCCAAGGCCGCAAGCGCCGCGCTCACGACAAGCGATACCATCAGCAGGAATCCCAAACCGAGCACGAGCCCAAATGACAGCAAGCGCGTGCGTAACAGGTGCCAGATGCCAGACTCCTCCTTCGACGCCGGCACTCGCCAGATACGATCCAGCGCGCTTTGCAACTCTGCGAAGATCGCGGTCGCACCGAGCAGTAAGATGGCGATGCCGACAATGGTCGCAACCACGCCCTTGGCCGGCTCGCGCACGGCTTTGAGTAAGCCTTCCACGGCCACCCCGCCCTCCTCACCCATTATTCCGCGTAACTGCGCAACAATCTCTCCTTGCGCTGCCTCCTGCCCAAACACCAATCCCGCTACGGCGATCACAATGATGAGTAGCGGAGCGAGCGAAAAAAGCATGTAGTAGGAAAGCGCGGCTCCCATGCTCGGGGCAGAGTCATCCACCCAGGCTTTGACGGCCGTCTTGCTCATCTGCCACTGCTGGCTTAACCAATTTCCCTGCGGTACTGGAGCCACCGATTCCTGCACAGCGCTGGCCGGCGACGATATGGCCAGCGGAATCGCGCTTAAGTTTCGCTTTGGGGCCGTGGCGGCGGTCAGCTCCCCGAGTAATGGTAGCAGCATCTGCGCCGTTTTAAGCACGCTTGTAAGGCTGCCACGAGCTGCGAGGCGGGACGATGGCGCTCGGGGCTTGCCGCTCCGCCTTAGGGCAAAATACGCCGTAGCCGCGGCGCCTATGACCAGCCCGCCGATCACGTAAGGAGACTTCACCAGCCGACGAGACCTGAAGTTCAGTGCGCGAACCTGAGCGACGACATCCGCCTTGGAGGCGGCGACGCGGGCCTCCGCGGACTCCAGTTCCGCCGATGATTCAGTCATGGCTCGGTACGGAGCTAGACTTCAAGCGAAGCTGACGCCGCGTGGCGTAAAACAGGAGATCCTTACTGCGCTTGATTACGAGGAATAGGAAACCGTCGGCGCTCATGAAATTCAGCAGCGCCACAATCAATAGTGACCAAGTCCAGCTAAGCA
>JBKJQT010000144.1:0-6228 GCA_046593855.1 Candidatus Nitrotoga sp.
CCAGCTTGGCGAGAAAGTTTCCCCAGCCAGGTTCTGGCTGGTAGATGTCACGCTTGCGTAGCAGGTAGAACAGGATGGCGGAGTTAAGGCAAGAACCAAGGCCAATGGCCAGTGCCAACCCTGCATGTTGCAGCCAGCCGATGAACAGCAGATTCATCACTTTGCTGGCTACCCAAGCGATGAATCTGCTGTTCATCGGCTGGCTACAACATGCAGGGTTGGCACTGGCCATTGGCCTTGGTTCTTGCCTTAACTCCGCTATCCTGTTTTACTTGCTGCGCAAGCGTGATATCTACCAGCCAGAACCTGGCTGGGGGAAGTTTCTCGCCAAGCTGAGCGCGGCAATGCTAGTGCTGGGGTTGACGCTCTGGTTTGGTATGGGTAGTGAGCAAAGCTGGCTCACCAGCAGCGGCGGCTGGATACGTATCGGGCGACTAACTGGATTGGTTGTGATGGGTATGACGGTGTATTTCGCCGTTCTGTGGTTGCTCGGTTTTCGACTTAAAGATTTTTCAAGGCGCGGAGCATGAATGGATTATAGCGCCCCATAGAGGCTGGGGCGGACGGCAAATTTGATCGGCGGCTCTTCTAACCAGGGCATGATTGGGGCCAAATATGTTGATGATCCTTCTGGTGAAGCAGGAAATTTCCAATATTATTGCATCAATATCTAAATAGGGTAGGGTAGTAGACCATGTCCAGTCATTGGGGCTTTTTATGCTAGAAAATCTTCACCCGTTGATCTCCGAACTCATTTCTGTGGGAAGTGCGCAGTGTATTAGACGTTTGCATGCAATATTTAGGTGGGGCGAATGACGAATCTTGTTTTTGAGCTGGTTATGATGCTTTTTATCATTCTAGCCGCCTCTGAACTCTTTACTAATGCATTGGAGCACTTGGGTGAGCAACTAAAAATATCAGAAGGCGTGACCGGCTCCGTGTTCGCTGCCATCGGAACGGCCTTGCCCGAAACAATAGTTCCACTGCTCGCATTGTTCGCCGGTACAAAGAACATCAGCATTAACGAAGAAATTGGTGTCGGCGCTATTCTGGGTGCACCCCTAATGCTATCGACACTCTCGACCTGCCTTATGGCATTTGCCATTCTTCATCGGCGTGGAATCAATGGCCATGTCCGGCCGGAACGTAGCGGTTTTGTACGTGATCTAAATTTTTTTCTGTTCGCTTTTATTCTTGCTGCTGTAGCTATGTACATCCCGCAGGAGGCACGCACTCTCCGTGGCGCGCTAAGTTTTGCGTTGGTTCTCACCTATTTCGTTTACATTTTACTTACGTTGCGTGCCTCGGAAAAGCTGGTCGAAGATGGACATGGCACTGCGGCTGAGGGTAAGATGTTTTTTGCGAAGCTTGGGTTGCCGATTAATCTATGGACCATTTTGCTGCAATTAGGAATCGGGTTGGCCCTGCTGATTTTTGGTGCCAAGGGGTTTATCCAAGGTATTGAAGGTACTTCGCACATCTTGGGTGTTTCTGCATTGCTGCTGTCTCTGCTAATTATCCCGATAGCGACCGAGCTTCCCGAAAAAGTAAACAGTATTTTATGGATTCGGCGTGGTAAAGATACATTGGCTTTCGGAAACATTACCGGGGCAATGGTGTTCCAAGGAACGTTGTTACCGGCTATTGGAATTATGCTTACACCTTGGCAACCGCGTATAGAAGTATTGACCGGTGTGCTGATTACCTTGGTTGCTGCCGCATGGCTCCGGTTCCATTCTCGTTCAGGCGGATTACCGGTGTGGGCGCTGCTTGTAAATGGCGGCCTTTACGTTATCTTCCTTGCGATCACATTATCGCGATAGGGCATAAATTAGCTGCACATGGGGCGGCTAGAACGCTTCCAGTCTTACGTGATGTGAGTAGTGCTAGCGTATAACTTCAAGCTATTCATCACACTGTCGCGACAAGGTTTATAGCGCGTCAAAGTGGGGATGCGTTTGAAAATGCCAGTTATGGCGCGGGGAAGTTCTCGGTAAAAAATAGAATGGACGAAGCAAAGTGGCATATCGTCTGTCTATAACGAAAGAAGATGCTCAATTTACAGCGACTGACTAAAATAATCAGCGGGCAGTCTTGAGAATTCGGGTGTTTATGGATGAGAACTAGTTAAGATCATAGCCACTGTCTAACGTTGCGCGATTTTGAGGGTTAAGTGAATCTTGGCTGAAAATGGTACATCACATGGCCCGAAGAGGTTCAGCGCACACCGCCTAGCATCCATTCATGTGCTTGCAGGCTAAATACTCTATATACACGAACTCAAAAATAAACGACGGAAATTTGTTGTAGTAGCATGTCCAACCTCTGAAAGAGAAATGCCACGCAATTTGGCTATTTCTTCCGCTACATGCTTAACATAGGCGGGCTGGTTGAGTTTGCCGCGATATGGTACCGGGGCGAGATAGGGTGAGTCAGTTTCAATCAATATGCGCTCAAGTGGAATATGCCGCGCTACTTCTTTCAATAAAATAGCATTCTTGAAAGTGACGATTCCGGAAAAGGAAATGTAGAAGTTCATTTCAATAGCTGCTTGGGCGACTTCCAAGCTTTCGGTAAAACAGTGCATGACGCCGCCAATCTCGGCAGCGCCTTCTTCAGCCATAAGACGCAGGGTGTCCTGTGCCGCCTCACGGGTGTGAATAATGAGAGGCTTGCGGCACTCGCGCGCAGCACGAATATGGGTGCGGAAGCGCGCACGCTGCCACTCCAGATCACCTTTTAAACGAAAATAATCGAGGCCGGTTTCCCCGATAGCAATGACTTTAGGGTGTTGTGCCAGCTGTACTAGTAGCGCTTGCGTTGGCTCGGTATCTGATTCGTGGTCTGGATGCACACCAACAGAAGCATAGATGTGCTCATGTTGCTCCGAGAGCAGTTGAATTTGAGGGAAGTCTTCTAAATTGACCGAAACGCACAGCGCGTGAGAAATTTCGTTCTGGCGCATGTTTGCCAGAACTTCATCGAAGATTGCGGTTAGTTCCGGGAAATTGATGTGGCAATGCGAATCTATAAACATAAAGTATTATTAAGTAAAAGATTATTATGGTGCTCTTGGTGATCATCCGGTGTCATATATTGGCTCCCAACATCATGTGCCGGTAAGACAGCAGGATGGATTCAAATAATAGCTTGGGATTCAAAGGATGCAATGCCTCACGTTTTGCGATTATTAATTCATTTTGATAATGTAACAGTTTGAGGATGGCAATATTATCGGATAGATTTATTAATGAATCAGTAAGATAAGGATAGTATCTAACCTTTCCCGTGAGCTTTGCGCTGCCTAAATCATAGCACCATTGCTGTAACCGATGGATGACATGAATGGGTTCTGTGCGTTGCAATTGTTCGGCCAAAGCAAATACATCGAACTTGGCGGGCTGGCTGATTTCCTGCAAAAAAAGATTGTACTCATTTTCCTCTATGGCTTCTTCAGTCAGGCTTGCCGCTAGTAACGGAGCAAAACCAGCCCGTGCCAACATCGCTTCTGGATTGGCATATTTCTGTTGTTGCAGCCAGGCAGAACTGGCCTCAATTGATGGTATTGCAGCCGCGAGAGTCAGGCAACGGCTTACGATGGTGGGTAACAATTGCTGTGGTTTATGGCTAACCAAAATTATCAGCATTCGGTCGGGTGGTTCCTCTAGCGTTTTAAGTAATGCATTCGCTGCATTGGCATTCATTGTTTCTGCGGGATAAATCAGCACTATGCGATGACCACCCTGATGTGTGGATAGGTTGATGAAATTCGCGAGCGAGCGCATTTGATGAACGGAAATTTCTTTGCTCGGTTTTTTTCCTTTCTTTTGTTGTTCTTCGAGAGCTTCTTCAGCGATTCTCTTCGTCCAACTCTTCAATGTCAAAGATGCTTGAGTTTTGCTGGATTCCTGCATTTCGATCGACTGTGCGCCCGATAGCAGCAAACGAAAATCAGGGTGAGTACCTTGTTCAAACCAGTGGCAGGAAGTGCAACCTTGGCAAGCCAATTTGTTACCCAATGATTTTTTGCACAGTAAAGAGCGGGCGAGATTCATGGCGAAATCTAACTTACCTATTCCTTGCGGCCCTTTCAATAAAATTGCATGCGGCAAACGTGCATGCAATCCGATCCAGCGTTGCCAAAGTTCATCTTGCCATGCGTACAGTTCATTCATTAACAAATTTACATTTTTTAAAATAATTAGGAGTAAATCACAACTAACTTTAACTTTTGAGCTTATTGGTTAGCGCGGGTTATCACACACTTGTGCCGTAAATTTATATTCAAGCATCTCCACCGATGCTGTTGTTATTGGTTGGGTTCCAGAAACAAAAGAGTATTGGTATATCGTGGATAATGCAGCTCTGACGAGTATTGAATTAGACTAGCGGTATTTACTGCATTCTTACTACATGCTTCAGCATATTCACTGCCCTCTATAGCGAACTGAATCGGCGACCTGCATTACTGTGCGTGGAGGTACTTCGCCAACCACGGTTACCAAATAATCGCCCTTTTCTTTACTATAAACATGGATTGCACCTCGGCTGGATAGACCGAGTTTTCTATTAAAATGATTCCCTAATGTTTCGATAAACACTGAGATGCCAGCTAATCCGTCGGAAAATACAAAATGGATCACGTCTGTCTTTTTGCTAGGCAGCGGGCGACGTATTTCCATGACTTTCTTAAAACCGGAAGGAACGGCAACGACCTTCCAATCGTTCGTTGCAGTATGTGCGCTGGTTTCGGACGGCGTGACAAAATGGGATTGTTGTTCCAAGATAGCGGCGGATTGACCTGGCCTTACCTGCGCACGCTCAATGTCACCGCCTATTTTCAGCTGGATAAAAGTATATTGCTCCACCATCTGTCTACGTTCGTCCAGCACGACAGCTTTCAACAACAGGCCGGAATCCCTGTGCGCCCACATTTTATGGGTATAGCGCAGAGTATCTTTAGGCTGGAATACGATGGCCTGGGTGTCAAAACCGGCGATGCGTGCCTGCTCGGCGGTATGAATCAAGTAATTCTCGTTAAGCGCGGATAGTTGCTCCGGTAGCAGAGCAGGGAAACTTTTACCGCTATATTGCCTTTCGACCTGCACGGCTTTGTGGTCACCCAAATACCACAAAATTTCACTGTTATTACGGATGAACTCACGACGTGGGCCTTCCAGATTTTCAAGTTTCTCGTGCTCGCCGTTCTGGTCGGAAATGTGAGTAATCCGCGCGGTCTCCATCTGGCCGTCATGCTGATATACAAAAGTTCCACTGTAATCGGTTTGATGCGTGGCAAAAGCAATAGTTTGCAGCCAATCCAAGTCAACCTGTCTGCCCGTGTCGGCGAATGCTAGAGCGACGGCAGAAAATAAAACCACGATCAGCGAAAATCTGGCCTTCATGGCTGCTTATCTTCCTGATGACTTGCCACTGTATGAACATAGGAAGTCATACCATACATATTGGAACTGGGTGAAAACTCTTGATGTGCTATCAGATAATCATCCAAGCCGTTAGCGGGCAGGCTAGCAGAATTTACAGCATTTGACTGTAGCATGGCGATTTGCGGAGCAGTTTCAGGCCCAATTTGCACTGATAGCCATGCTACTAGTGTAAATGCCATAACCGATGCAGCGGCAGAAAGCGCGAACCATCGCATGTTATGGCTAACACGACTGTGCGGCGCGATAACCGTGGGTTCGGCCTGTAAACGCTCTCGTATTGCAATACTGATATTGGAATGAACAAGATCGGACTGGCGCAATACATCGCTAATCAGATGATAGGTTCGCCATTCATCATGTTTGTCAGGATTTCGCTTCAATTTGTCGAGAATTGCTTCCGCATCGTCATCGAATAACTCACCATCCATTAATGCTGAAATTTCCTGCTTCATGTTCACCACCTTTTGTCTTTACTAGTTCCCAGCAATGGCCGTAAATTTGTTGCAATCGCTTCTCGCGCTCGAAAAATACGAGAACGCACGGTACCGACCGGACAATTCATCGCGGCTGCGATTTCCTCATAGCTCAATTCTTCGATTTCACGCAAAGTAAGCGCGGTACGTAGATCATAAGGCAACTCCTTTAACGATGAGTTCACTACATCAACCACTTGTTTACTCATTAATTCATTTTCAGGTGTGCTAACTTCATGTAATAACCCCGCATCCTCGAAGCCTTCCGACTCTTCCGCATCGAATAGGGTAGTGGTTGGAGCCCGTCT
>JBKJQT010000173.1:0-7405 GCA_046593855.1 Candidatus Nitrotoga sp.
AAAATTTTCCAGATTGAGTTGCGCGACTCTTTCGGTAACTTTTTGATTATTGCCACCGGCCTTGCTCAAACCTGACAAATCTCCCTTAATATCAGAAAGGAATACTGGCACGCCAATGCGGCTGAAGGATTCTGCCAATGTTTGCAGGGTGACAGTCTTACCCGTTCCTGTCGCTCCCGTTATCAGCCCGTGGCGATTGGCCATTTGCGGCAGTAGAAAAAGTTCTTGCTTGTTATTTTTAGCGATCAGTAGCGGTTCGCTCATATTGGCTCCAAGTTGATTTGGTAGCTCTGCACAAAATGTAGCAGGCATGAATGCACAAATTTAGATTAATCAAGAGAAAAATGATAACGTGGATTCAGTATAAAAATGGAAGAGAATTACGTATCCTCACCAACACGTTTTTACCACATAATAATATGTCCTATACTAAACGTGTATGCTCTCCCGGAGATTGTATGGTAATTGCATACCAAATTTTGGGCCACCTCTTACATTACAGGAGAAACATCATCATGCTTCGACATATCATCCTAAGCATTCTACTTACCTTTATCACACTTGCTGCTAGCCAGACTTACGCTATTGATTTTGGAGACCTTATCAACAAAGAACTTGGCAACTTGGGTAAGCCTACCCCACAAAATTCAGAACCTGCAGCCTCAAGCAACACACCGGCAACTACTGGAAATGTAAAGTCTGCCGCAAATTTGGCCAATTTTAGTACCAATGATCAGGTCGGTAGCCTGAAGCAAGCCCTCATTCAGGGTGCAGAAACTGCCGTTACCAATCTTGCCAAAGTGAACGGTTACCTCGGTAACGACAAAGTACGCATTCCACTGCCGGAAAGTCTGCAAAAAGCGGATGGCATATTACGTAAATTTGGTATGGTAAAGTACGCCGACGACTTGACCTCGTCTATAAATCGGGCTGCCGAAACAGCGGTGCCTGAAGCAAAAGATCTGTTAGTCGGTGCAGTCAATAAAATGACCGTAGAAGATGCCAAAGGCATACTCATGGGTGGCAGTGATGCCGCTACACAATATTTCCGCAAAAACACCGAAACTGCGCTGACCGGAAAATTCAAACCTGTCGTAGCGACTTCGATGCAGAAAGTGAAACTCGCGGAGACCTATGATCAGTTCGCTGAAAAGGGGGTGCAGCTTGGTTTGATAGACAAACGCGATACCAAGATGGATGACTACATTACCCGCAAGGCAATGGATGGCTTGTTTGTGATGATGGCCGAACAGGAAAAAGCGATTCGCGCAAACCCGCTGGAAGCAACGGGCAGTCTGGCGAAAAAGATTTTTTCGGCGATCAAGTAACCGGTCTGTCATTCACTTTTAGTGGTCAGGGTGGTTTTGGCAGAATCCACCCACTTTCTGAACATGACTGAGTCTACCAGTCTGTTATCGCTTTTCATTAGCAGCTTCCTTGCCGCCACATTGCTTCCCGGTGGTTCTGAAGTTGTACTGATCAGCGTGCTTAAACTGTACCCGGAATTATTTTGGCCCACGCTTTTGCTCAGCACTCTCGGCAACACGCTAGGCGGCATGGTGTCATTCGGTATGGGTCGGCTGTTACCACAAACCCATAAGCTCAAACATGTGGAGAAAATACAGCACTACGGCACACCCGCATTGCTGCTTGCTTGGGTGCCATTACTGGGTGATGCGCTGTGTCTTGCTGCCGGATGGCTAAGGCTCAATCCATGGCACGCTGCATTATTCATGGCGATAGGCAAATTCGCGCGATACTGGATCATTGCGCTCGCAATCCAAATTTGAATCAATGAAGTCGGGCGAAAATTCACAATCCAATTACTTCGATGTCGCTTCCTCATATGAGAATTTAGGTGGGAATAGTCGCAGAAGATTATGAGGCTAAAAAAATAGACTAAATTTAAGGTTTTCAGGTCTTTGATCGAGCAAACTCCTCGAACTGGTCGGCCGGCAATGGCTTGCAATAATGATAGCCCTGTATCTCATCGCAACCCTGTTCTCGCAAGAATGCTAGTTGCCCCGCCGTTTCCACTCCCTCAGCGATGGTTTGCAGGCCAAGGCTATTCGCCATATTGATGATGGCGCTAACGATAGCCCGGTCTTCTGGATCGGTGCTGATATCACGTACAAAAGACTGATCAATCTTGAGTTTGTACACCTTGAATTTCTTCAGGTGACTCAGTGAAGAAAAGCCGGTTCCAAAATCATCAATCGACATGCGCACTCCGCGCTCGTGAAGCTTGTTCATAACGGCGATTGCCTTTTGCGGATCGTGCATCGCTACGCCCTCGGTCAGCTCCAGCTCCAGATACTCTGGCGGCAAGCCCTCTTCGTCAAGGATGCGCGTGATCAGATTGGGCAAGTCGGGATGACGGAACTGAATTACGGAAAGATTCACCGCCATAACCAGTGGGGCTAGGCCATTCTGCATCCAGGATTTTGCCTGCCGCACCGCATGCCTCAGCACCCACTCTCCAATCGGTAGGATCAGTCCACTTTCCTCTGCGGAAGGGATAAATTCTGCTGGCGAAATTGAACCTAACACAGGATGTGTCCAGTTTAGCAAAGCTTCCGCCCCGACAATGCGGCCATCGCACACAGATACCTGCGGCTGATAGTTGATCTGAAGTTGATCGCGTTCAATCGCTTGGCGCAGTGCATTGACCAGTTTAAGGTGACGTGCCGAACGAATCTGCATTTCAGCAGTAAAGAAACGATAGCCATGACGGCCTTCGTGCTTGGCGCGATACATGGCAGAATCAGCGCTTTTAGAAAGTGCCTCCAGATCCGCGCCGTCGCCTGGATAAAGAGCGATGCCGATTGAGCCGGTTACGTTCAGATCATACTGCTCTATCTGGCAGGGTACGGCGATGACATCCAGCAGCTTCTGCGCCACATGGGGCGCTTCGTGTGCATCGACGCCGTACAATAAGAAGATGAATTCGTCCCCCCCAAGGCGCGACACCATATCTTCCTCGCGTAGCACCAAGCGCAACCGTTTGGCCAGTTCGACCAGCAAAGCATCACCCACACTGTGGCCAAGCGTATCGTTAATATCCTTGAAGTGATCGAGATCGAGGAACATCAACGTCACAGGCACTTGACTCCGCTGCGCCAAACTAATGACATATTTGGCGTGGCTGTTCAACTGAACGCGGTTCGGTAACCCGGTGAGCGAGTCGAAATGCGCCAGATATTGAATACGCTTCTCGGTTTCCTTGCGCGTGGTGATATCTCTGGTAATACCAAGCAACATCGTAATTGTGCCGTCCGCATTACTTAATGGCGCGGCATGAGTTTCCAGCCAGCGCTGAGCTCCTTTGATGCCTTTGATTTCGAACTCAAAAAAACAATTTTCGCCACTCATCACACGCTTATGCATGGCGAGAAAGGAATCGTGATACTCGGAAAGAATAAAATTTACAAGTTTATGCTGTTGCACCTCGTCTATAGAGTTTGCTTCGAACATGACGAGACCCATAGCATTCATTTCCAGAATTCGACCGTCGTTATCTAAGACCTTTATACATTCCGGCTCCGTCTCGATGATGGTGCGCAAGCGCTGTTCGCTCTCCCGTAACGCTTCTTCTGCCCGTTTACGCTGCGCCTCGTGCTCAAAACTTTTCAGCGCATAGTCTATATCCATCGCCATCCCCACCAGCAAATTACGCACATTTTCGTCGAAGGCGTTGTCCACATCGGTATAGAGGGTTAAAACCCCGATGACTTCACCATTACAATGCAGCGGCAACGCGGCAGATGACGCCCACCCAAACCGTGCACCGTGCTTATGCCACTGCGTAGTAATAGGGTCATGCTGAAAATTTTGACACCAAAATGGCAAGTTTTCGCGAAACGCCGAGCTGGTCGGACCGCTTCCATATGGTTCATTGGCTGTCACTGGAATCTGCAACCCTTTCAGATATTCCACACCACTGCCAAAGGATGCGACCGGCTTTATATATTCACTATGTTCTTCAAGTACGCCTACCCATGCCATATCTATGCCACCAAAATTCACGACAACGCGGCAGACTTGCGTGAACAACTCCGTCTCACTGGTGCAGCGCACGATGGCTTGGTTACACTTGCTCAACGCGGCGTAAAGCTTGGTCAAGCGTTGATTTTTTGCTTCAGCTTCCTTACGCTGAGCGTCAATTCTGGCCAGACTGATCTGTGTTTCCGACAACCAGTCCAGTACGCTGTTTTCCATGCCTTTAGCGACCGTGATAACGGATGAAAAATTTCCACTGCCAAGATGAGCGATACGCGTATGCAGCTCGTTCACTGAGCCGCCCAGAGTCGCATGCAAGTTCCGTTGCAATTTCCACAGTAGGAATGCCAGCAGCATACCCAGCAGGATGAAGATCGAACGCATCAAGGTGGCGTGGGATTCGGCGGTATGCACGGCCTCCAGGGTACGTTTATCGGCCATCCTTTGAAACTGGCTTATCGGCCGCATGACACTGGCCTTGGCTTGATGGTAAGCCTCGTCATGCAATATAGCAATTGCCCCGGCACGGTTCGCTTCGGTCAGCGGGCTGGTTGATTCGATCAGTTTCATTGCAGAAAATTCAGTGCGTGTGAGCGTATCCGAGTTGGCTTTTGCCTCCGCCAGTTTAGCGAACTCTTCTTCAGTAAAACCAGCCCCTCGCATCAACTCCAGCAAGGGCACCGCCAGTCCCGGCGGCCGCGGACGCTGATCGTCGCGCAGCACGATATCCCAGTAGATGTTGTGGTAGTCGATTGGGCGAGGCTTTCTGCCATCCTGGATGTCGAGGATTTCCTGATAGTGTTGCTTATAGATTGGGTCTCCGATCACCACATAGGTTCGAACCATCCGCGTAAGGTCATCAGACGACTGACGCAATTCGTCAGCCAGCAGAAAAGACCGCTGCCGTGACTCATTAGCGCGGCCGACCTCCCTTTCTGCACTAACATAAACAGCAAAGGTTACGGCGAAAATAACGAGCATCCCCAGTGTCATCCAGAGGTGGTTCGAAAATCGGGGCAAGTTGTTCTTGAAAATTGTCATTGTGTCCATTTCTTCTAAGCGCGTTGCACATCTTGAAAAGAATTAACCGGCGCGTAAATTCAGACGCGGATTCAATTTCTGGATGCAACAAAAGCTTCGGCATTTATGCCAGATTCTGCGCTAAAGTGACGCTGATTTAGCAAACGCAATGCTGTTATACAATATTTAAACATAATAAATGACAAACACAGTGAGCCGCAATGAAACAGCAAATCTTGGATGAGAAGCGATACCTAACCAGTGAGTACATACACGTGTTGAATGCCATTATAATAATCAAAAGGTAAACAACTTTTGTTTGATGGACGCCAGGCAGTAAAGGCGTGCTTTTCGTATACGGAACGAAGTAATAATTTTCTGGGGAAATTCAATGAAAAAATGGGTTTTTTATTTAACTATACTATTGGCAATGAGCAGTGGCCTGGCCAAAGCACATCCTGATGAGGGCAAGGCAGAAGGGAAATATGTGCACGTTAAAGAAGCATTACACTTGGCTGCCGAACAAGGTGATGCAACTGCGCAAAACAACCTTGGTGAAATGTTTCTCTATGGAGACGGCGTTACACAAGACAGTCAGGAAGCGGTAAAGTGGTTTCGCCTGGCGGCCCAGCAAAGACATGCGAATGCACAATTTAACCTTGGATTAAGTTACGGCAACGGCCAAGGGGTTACTCAGAACTACCAGGAAGCGGTAAAGTGGTTTCGCCTGGCTGCCGAACAGAAGCATGCAAAAGCACAGTTTAATCTTGGCCTAAGCTATGCCAACGGGCAGGGTGTAATACAGAACTTTGAGGAAGCTATCAAGTGGTTTCGTTTAGCTGCCGAGCAGGGTGATACCGTCGCACAATACATCCTTGGTGGAATCTATCTTGATGGAAAAATTGTAGCGCAAAATTATCAGGAAGCTGTGAAATGGCTACACCTGGCTGCCAATCAAGGGCATGCCAAAGCACAATTTAATCTTGGAGTAAGCTACGGCAACGGCCAGGGCATTACACAGAACTATCAGGAAGCGGTAAAGTGGTTTCGCTTGGCAGCCGAACAAGGACATGCACAGGCACAATATTATCTTGGCTTAAGTTATGCCAACAAGCAGGGCATTAACCAGGATTATCAGGAAGCGGTAAAGTGGTTTCGTTTGGCGGCCAAGCAAGGCAATGCAACCGCACAAAATAGTCTTGGCTTAAGTTATGACCTCGGTCAAGGCGTTACACAAGATTATGTTCGCGCACATATGTGGTTTACTCTCGCAATAGTCAATGGTCACAGTGACGCACAGGCAAATCGAGATAAAGCGGCTGAACACATGACACCGACCCAAATCGCGGAAGCGCAAAAATTGGCACGCGATTGCAAGAAGAGCAATTACACAAACTGTGATTAGAACACCATAGTTGTAGCTCTGAAGAAGACAAATAAATTGAAGAAAAATCAATTTAGAGGTTCCCTGTAGGTCAATTGGCTGTTAAGAAATTCGTCTTGAATGAGACATGGTAAAATCGGCTCTCATTTTTAGGTCTGACACTATGAGCCGCACACCCCATCTTATTGAACGTTTGCTGGAACAACGCATCCTGATTTTGGACGGTGCGATGGGAACGATGATTCAGCAATACAAGCTGACCGAGGAACACTATCGCGGCATAGTCGCGCATGATGGCGATATCGAACCTCGCCAGAGTTTCGCCGACCACCCGCTCGACCTCAAGGGTAACAATGATCTGCTGTTGCTGACGCAGCCGCAAATCATTCGTGGCATTCATGCAGAATACCTGGAAGCGGGAGCAGACATCCTTGAGACCAATACTTTCAACGCCAACGCCGTGTCGATGGCGGATTACCAGATGGAGCATTTGGTATATGAGTTGAACGTGGCTGGCGCAAAGCTAGCGCGTGAGGTGTGCGACGAATACGAAAGCCAAGTGCCGAACAAGCCGCGCTTTGTGGCGGGCGTGTTGGGGCCCACTACACGTACCGCATCCATCTCACCGGACGTAAACGATCCCGGTTTCCGTAACATCAATTTCGATCAGTTGGTGGAAGGCTATACCGAAGCCATACGCGGCCTGCTGGATGGCGGAGCGGATCTGCTAATGGTAGAAACCATTTTCGATACACTAAATGCCAAGGCCGCATTATTCGCCATCGAACAGTATTTCGATCGCCATAACGTGCGCGTTCCGATCATGATTTCCGGCACCATCACCGATGCTTCCGGGCGCACCTTGTCGGGCCAAACGACTGAAGCATTCTGGAATTCGCTATCACATACCAAGCCGTTATCCATAGGCCTGAATTGTGCGCTGGGAGCGGAACTGATGCGCCCTTACGTCGAAGAATTGTCGCGCGTCGCCACCACGTATTT
>JBKJQT010000184.1:0-3171 GCA_046593855.1 Candidatus Nitrotoga sp.
CATTAATCCACAAATACAACGCTTAAAAAGCCGTGTGGATATTTTAGTTGCCACACCTGGCCGGTTGCTTCATCCAGCACCAGAATTTCTATATGCGACAGATCTAGCGTTTTCTGCTGCAAGTGATCGAGCAACCGGCCAGGTGTGGCAACTAAAATATCCACACGGCTTTTTAAGCGCTGTATTTGTGGATTAATGTTAACGCCACCGATCATTGTCATCGAAGTAAGTTTCAGGTATTTGCCGTAATCGCGCACGCTCTCTTCTACCTGTGCGGCAAGCTCGCGCGTAGGGATAAGAACTAGCGCGCGAATCGGTGCCTTACCGGTTGCAGGTTTGGCAGATGCAGTAAGACGTTGCAGAATAGGCAGGGTAAAACCAGCCGTCTTGCCGGTGCCGGTCTGTGCACCAGCCAGCAGGTCGCCGCCGGATAGCACAACAGGAATAGCCTGCGCCTGAATGGGCGTTGGCTCAGTGTAACCACGCTCGGTAACGGCTCGAACGAGTTCATCGGACAGGCCGAGAGCTGAGAAAGTCATAAATTATTCCTAGAAAAAATCGGCCTGTCGCCATTGAGGGCGCCAGTCTTAGGCTGATGGTTGGATTTTTGAAAGCCGGCTTGGACAGTGGGCAGAAGACTAGAAATTAACACCACTCGTTGGATTATAACAGAAATGAATTTCGTTACCGGATTGATTTTATTGTGAGGGGAAGCGGGATCAGGATCAGGTATTACATATATAAACTACCTACATCGTTCGATTCCATCACAGCGGATTTACTTTATATTGTTGTGTGAGACCTGCCCCTGCACTGAGTTAATAATCTAATCACACAAAACTTGACGTAGCGCTGCTCCCAATTCAGTAAACTTGAATTGATAATCAGCACCTAACATCCGCCTGGGAATAACACGTTGACTGCCCAGCAGCAATTCAGACATCTCACCCAGTAAGAGCTTAAGAACCCATGCTGGAGCAGGTAGAAAAGCGGGGCGATGAAGGGTTTTCGCTAGGGTTTGGGCAAAGACCTGGTTAGTAACCGGGTTAGGTGCTGTCAGGTTAAATGGACCATCAAGCTCAGTGCTATTAAGCAATGCCAAGCAAATGGCCACATGGTCGTCGATATGAATCCAGGGCATCCATTGTTTGCCACTACCCATTCGCCCACCCAGCCCTAATTTGAACGGCAGTATCATCGGTTGTAAGAAACCGCCATTTTTGCCAATAACCAGGCCTGTGCGTAATTGGCATACTCGAACACCATGCTCCTTGGCTTTCACTGCCTCGTTTTCCCATTCGACACAAAGCTGGCGGCCAAAATCATCTTGGCCAGGTGACGTTTCGTCGACTATTGTATCGCCCTGGTTACCATAGTAGCCAATTGCTGAGCCACTCAAGAAAACAACAGGCTTAGTTTGTGCTCGCGCAATAAATTTCACCAGATCCTGAGTAACATCAATGCGGCTATGTAGAAGGACTTGTTTGCGCTCATCTGTCCAGCGTTTACCAAAAATCGGTGCGCCAGCCAGATTGATAATGGCTTCAAAATAATCAGACTCGGATAGTGCTTTCAAGGAATTGAGAGGCGTAACTTGATCGCCAAGTATTGGATTGACTCTATCAGGGTGGCGGCTATAAACCGTTAATGTGTGACCGGCAGCAAGTAATGCTGGACATAATGTTTGGCCAATAAACCCAGTTCCGCCTGTTATCAGTATTTTCATGGACTGGCTCCTTATCAATCACTAAGCGCGGGGTAACTGAGAGTCAGAGTAAACTGAGTGAATTGAATAATTGTAAGATTTCATAACAGAAACTTTAAATTTACCCTGACCCAGTTATACCCTATTGCACTATAAACATTCACGCATACTTTTACACATTTCAAGCTGCATGTCCCCCTTACTATTGTAAGTACTTAACAAACCCAAGCAAATTTAGGAGCCATGCAGTGTGTGGCTGAATGTGGATGATGCGTTGCAAGCTGCAATCCCTACGCCGGTGCGCAAACTTTTGCAGGAGATACGAGCATGGCGTAGGTTGGTGAGGGAGTGAGAGATGTTGGGCTTCATTTCATTCAACCCAACCTGCCGGGCTTTTTAGCTTGAATTTTTAGAGGTGCCTTTGAGCTTTGAAATAGCCACCGCCATAAAAATTCCAGATATTGCTAAGCCGAGGGTCCAGCCGACACCGGCGCTCAGAAAACCGCCAAGCCAACTACTGCCAGCCACAAAACTTCCTACGATGCCTCCGCCAAGGCCACCAAACCCCCAGCCTGAAAAAAATCAACTAGTGGGCCGTCTGCTGGCGATGGCGAGAAACCAAATATCGCGCCAATCACTGCGCCAGCTATCGCACCGCTAATTGCACCTGTCAAAGCAGTGCTGCCAAATAGCCCAGCTATTACACCAGCAATTGCGCCCATGAGCGCAGCGCCGAAAATATTGCTCAGTATTCCAATTACAGTTGGTGGGAACATTTAAATTCGCCTAACGAAGATGTAGAAAAACCCTGCTTTCAACGAAAACAAGTGTCGTAACTTGTTGATTTTTAATAATGCGACTTTCACAGTTTTGAGTTTTGCTACAGCCTAAACGTAAAGTTAAGGGCTGTACGCTTTTGCGCAGCCCCGCTTGAACGACGGATTAGAGGTCTTAGCACCATGCGTAAAGGGTAAATAGGTTGACGATAAATGCATACATAAGGATCAATGCTCCTCCAATTCCCGTAATTATTGTGACCCAGAACACAGAAGACCAAATCTTTCCATATCTAATTGTTTTGGTTTGGTTATCTGATTCCCACTGCAATAATTTATGGCGAAAATTTTGAGGGTCCGACACCGCTCTTCTCAGCCCGAGTAGTGATTTTGAGGTGTAGAAACTTTTATATACTTCGAAAAGAATGAATGTGAGCAACGAAATAAGCATCAAAAGTGCAGCCCATAATATTTGGCCATTTGTCAGGTATTCTTTCGTAAGCGCCCACAAGCCAAAAAAACCAGCATATCCCAACCCAAGCACCATATTGGTATAGGCAAAAGCTTTACTATAGAGCCTCTTGCAAAACTCCCCCGCCAAGCCAAGTACAAATGATGCACTGACACAGCAAAGATCATTTTTCGTTGTTTTCGCTGACCCGATCAGTTTCGGATCACCATTTACGCCTG
>JBKJQT010000002.1:0-5127 GCA_046593855.1 Candidatus Nitrotoga sp.
CCGGCGCAGACGTTTCCGGTATTTTCGCTCCTCCTCCCTTCGCCGCCGATGCGATCCTGGAAGCTATTGATGCGGGGATTAAAACGATTGTTGTCATCGCGGATGGCATACCTGTTCAGGACATGGTATGCCATCTGCGATGACAACAATCGTTTTGATCCCCGCATCGATAGCTTCCATGATCGCATCGGCGGCGAAGGGAGGAGGGGCGAAAATACCGGAAACGTCTGCGCCGGTTGCCTGCACTGCTTCCTCGACGGTATCAAATACAGGTAAACCTAAGTGTTGCGTTCCGCCTTTACCTGGAGTCACGCCACCGACCACCTTAGTGCCAATTTTCATCGCTTCTTCGGCGTGAAAGGTAGCGTGTTGCCCAGTAAACCCTTGAAAGATTACGCGCGAATCTTTATTTAATAACACACTCATGAGTGTTCCTTTTTTAGCGGTACCACTTTTTGTTCAATATTGTTTACTTCAGTTACCGCTTTAGCGGCAGCATCATTGAGATTGCTGGCGATAATGAAGGGAAATTTGGAGGTACTGACAATAGCACCCCCTTCTTCAACATTTGTACCTGCCAACCGTACGATGATTGGCATTTTTATATTCTGGTCACGCATGGCTTGAATAATTCCTGTAGCGATCCAGTCACAGCGATTGATTCCAGCAAAAATATTGATCAGGATAATTTTAACGGCAGGATCCTGCAACACGATGCGGAAAGCATTAGCGACTTTTTCCGGTGTTGCTCCACCCCCCACATCCAGGAAATTAGCCGGTTTCCCGCCCTGCAAAGTAATAGCATCCATGGTTGCCATTGCCAGGCCAGCACCATTGACGATGCAGCCAACATCACCGTCCAGTGCGATGTAATTCAAGCCATGTCCAGTCGCCTCAACCTCTTTAGGATCCTCTTCGTCAAAATCCCGGAGTTCGGAAATGGTCGGTCTTCGGTACAGTGCATTGTCATCAAAAGTCATTTTTGCATCCAGTGCCAACAGCTGGCCACTGTCTACGATTGCCAGCGGATTGATTTCAGCCATGATGGCATCATTGTCTCGCATACAGCGATAAAGACCCTTCATGACCTTTACTGCCTGCGGCAATAGCGTTCCTTTCAACCCGACCTTATAAGCAACTTTACGACATTGAAAATCGAGCAGACCCACTGCTGGATCAATGATTTCGCGGATGATTCGTTCTGGTGTTTGTTTCGCAACCACCTCTATGTCCACCCCCCCCTCGGCGGAGGCAACCAAAGTGATTCGCCGCGTAGCACGATCAATAATCAGCCCGACGTAATACTCGCGCACGATAGTACTCGCTTGTTCAACCAGGACACGACGGACAAGCCTGCCTTCAGCCCCCGTTTGATGGGTAACCAGAAGGCGGCCAAGCATTTCATCGGCGATGACTCTTACTTCATCAATGCTATTGCCTACCCGGACACCACCCGCTTTGCCACGGCCCCCGGAATGTATCTGTGCCTTGACAACCCAACGCGACCCGCCTATTTCTTCCGCAACAGTGGCCGCTTGGGCGTCAGTGTGAACGATGCGCCCTGGTGGTACGGGAACGCCATAATGTTTAAGCAAATCTTTAGTTTGATATTCATGAATATTCATAGCTCGTTACTCACTTAAGTCCAGGCTTAGCCGCCTGTATCTGATCTGCCTTGGCAACTAAAACCTGCGCCTGCCTGATGGATGCCGCATCGATAAGGCGACCATTAAGCGAAACCGCACCTTTGCCTTCGCGCGCGGCTTGTTCCATATTTTCCAGAATGCTTCTGGCACGGCTAACTTCTGTCTCGCTGGGTGTAAAGACCTCGTTGGCTAATGCAATTTGTGAAGGATGGATGGCCCATTTCCCTTCCACTCCCAGTGCAGCTACACCGCCCGCAACCGCCAAAAATCCTTCTGGATCGTTAAAGTCACCAAATGGACCGTCAATTGGTCTTAGGCCATAAGCGCGACAAGCAACTACCAATCTTGATAGCGCGTAATGCCATTGATCGCCCCAATGACGTGTTCGCTTCCCAGCTTCATCGGCGTCGGTAAGCATGGAGTAATTAGGGTTAGCGCCGCCCATATTGGTCGTGCGTGCCTGCGTAGACGCTGCGTAATCGGCCACACCAAACACCATCGCCTCCATACGGCTCGGACATGCTTGAGCGATTTGTTCGATATTCGCCATGCCGAGCGCTGTTTCGATAAGCACATGGATATTGACTTGCTTGAATTTCTTTGCCGCCTCGATTTGTTCCATCAGCGTTGCGACAAAATAGACATCGTCTGGCCGGTTAACTTTTGGAATCAGAATGGTATCGAGTTTATCCCCAGCAGCTTCCATGATGTCTACGATATCGCGGTAGCACCAATGCGTATCGAGACCGTTGATTCGTACCGAAACAGAACATGCAGACCAGTCCATATCATTCAATGCCGCTATGACATTTTTGCGTGCCTGTACTTTATCATCAGGTGCAACCGCGTCCTCCAAATCCAGAAAGACCACATCAGCACCTGCTGTGGGTGCTTTTTCAAGCATACGTAAATTACTGCCCGGAACGGCCAATTCGCTACGATGAAGTCGAGTTTTAACTGCCACTATAATTTCCCCCTTGATTTGTATATTTATTTATTGAGGTGATGCAACACCATGTAATCGGTATGGTTTTCCTAGGTACAAACTATATCACGATGTTAGCTCGTCTTCATATTTGAACACTTTATGGACGTCAAGATAATCTCCTGCCAGATCCACGCAACCCATCTGGCCGAACGATTGAACACCAATCTACTATCAGTTTTATAGCTTCCGCTCGACAGCCCAGTGGATCAGAATCTTTCTCAGCTTTTTTCATTAGGCGTCCTTGCGTGTGCAAAAAAGGTCAAAACAAACAATTTTATGCCGTAGACAAGGAAAAATTATCTGAATTTCAGTTACTTGCCGATATGGTTGACGATCAAACTGTTTCCCGGTACATTCAGGTTTGGTGAAAAAGGACGTTTATTTCCCTATACACTGAACAAAAATTGTATTTAAATTTTGAATTCATCATCCTAACAACCTCACACAAAGGAAAAAATATGTTCAGTAAAATTTTGGTAACAATGGCAATGATCGGGTCAATGTCCTTATTTTCACAAGCAGCTCTTGCCAAAATTGGCGATGCTTGCAACAAAGACAACGCTACGACAGTATGTGATGCTAAGAATAATGAAGCATGCCTTTTGGCAGTTAAACCATCTAAATGTATTGCGCTTCATTCACTTCCAAAAGGAGATACATGCGTGAAACCTGCCGTATGTGCATCAGACAAATGTACAGCTGGAAAATGCGAATAACTATTGCTGAGATAGTTGGTGGTTTAAAAAACCCGAATCTGAGATTCGGGTTTTTTCATTTTAAAAGGATGGTGTTAGTAAAGGGATGATTATGCATTACATCAGAATGCCATTTGAGCGGTGTATCTAAGTCATTTAGTGACTGAGTTAATCCGGCAAGTCATAGGCTAGTGCAGCTTTTATTGCTGACTATAAGTAATTTTTCTAGTTGCATTTCGTGACAAACTCTGCTGAAATTCAGCATCCCCTTAAATTTTCCATACTAATTTTCATGCAAGCATCAGAAGATGGATTGCCATGCAATCGTGACGCGCGTGAAGATCTGCTCCGTAAACTGCAAAAGCTGTTACCGCCAGAAGCAGTCCTCACCGATAAAGAAGATCTACGCCCGTTCGAATGCGACGGACTATCGGTTTATCGCAGTTTGCCCTTGGTCGTAGTTTTGCCTGAAACGATCGCGCAAGTGCAGGCCATTATGCACATGTGTCATGATCTACAGGTGCCTGTTGTGGCAAGGGGTGCAGGTACGGGTTTGTCAGGCGGGGCTCTGCCTTTGTCGAATGGTGTGCTGCTGAGCCTGGCAAAATTCAAACGTATTCTCCATATCGATCCAGAAAATGCGATGGCCACCTTGCAACCGGGTGTGCGCAATCTGGCAATTTCCGAGGCCGCCGCCGCGTATGGCTTGTATTACGCGCCTGATCCTTCCTCGCAGATTGCCTGCACCATTGGCGGCAATGTCGCAGAAAATTCCGGCGGGGTGCATTGCCTGAAATATGGTCTGACGGTACACAATATTCTGATGCTGAAAGTTGTGACGATGGAGGGAGAGTTGCTGACCATCGGTTCAGAAACACTGGATTCTCCAGGCTATGATCTACTGGCATTGATGACTGGCTCAGAAGGCATGCTGGCGGTGATCGTTGAGGTAACTGTGAAGCTGCTGGCCAAGCCGGAGCGCGCACAAGTTTTGCTGACCGCCTTTGATGATGTCTTCAAAGCCGGGGAAGCGGTCGGCGCGATAATCGCTGCCGGAATTATTCCGGCCGGTCTGGAAATGATGGACAAGGTGGCCATTCAGGCTGCAGAAGATTATGCACATGCCGGTTACCCTCGTGATGCAGAGGCGATTTTGCTGTGTGAACTGGATGGCACGAATGCGGAAGTATCAGAGCACATCATGAAAGTGCGCGAAATATTGCATCAGAGTGGCGCGACCGAAGTGCGCACTGCCGTTAACGAAGCAGAACGACAACTGTTCTGGAAGGGGCGTAAATCAGCTTTTCCCGCAGTGGGGCGCATTTCTCCGGATTATTACTGCATGGATGGTACGATTCCTCGCCGCCAATTGCCGCATGTATTGCGCCAGATCAGTCTATGGTCTGAAGAGTATGGTTTGCCGGTGGCGAATGTGTTTCATGCCGGAGATGGCAATCTGCATCCGCTAATTTTGTTCGATGCCAATAAGGAAGGCGAGTTGGCACGCACCGAGGAATTCGGTCAGCGTATCTTGCAACTTTGCGTGGAAGTGGGTGGATCGATCACCGGTGAGCATGGCGTCGGCATGGAAAAAATTAATCAGATGTGTATTCAGTTTCAAGCGCCCGAACTCAGCCAATTCCACGCGGTTAAAGCCGCCTTCGATCCCGCCGGCTTGCTCAATCCCGGGAAAGCCGTGCCCACTTTGCAGCGCTGCGCAGAATTTGGCGCTATGCACGTCCATCATGGACAACTGCCCCATGCCGAGCTGGAACGCTTCTGATGGTGGAGCGCGATA
>JBKJQT010000076.1:0-5658 GCA_046593855.1 Candidatus Nitrotoga sp.
ATGCGTGCCAAGGCGATTGATTGATTCAGCGTGGGTGAAAAACTGCCGCTGGTAATTTCGCCATCGCCATGGCTGCTGTGTACCACTTGGTGATCACGGAGCACCCCGCGATCCTGTAAAACAAGGCCGACTAATTTACGAGTTCTAGACTGGGTGACGAGCGTTGTTTTACCGATGAAGTCGCGTTCACTCACCAGGTCTACCGTCCACGCCAGCCCAGCTTCCAGCGGATTTATGGTCTCATCCATATCATGACCGTACAGGTTCATGCCTGCCTCCAGGCGCAATGTGTCTCGTGCGCCTAGCCCAATAGGCTTTACCCCCGTGTCATTTAGTGTTTGCCACAAGGAAGTTACAGCCTGGGCCGGTAGTATGATCTCGAAGCCATCTTCGCCTGTATACCCTGTTCTGGCGATAAACATCGAATTCCATTCTATGGCATTGAAGGGCTTGAGTCCTTCCGCCAATTTTTGTGCTTCGGGCAAGGCCAACCAAAGCTTTGCTGCTGCATGGGGTCCTTGCACGGCGATCATCGCCAGATCATTGCGTGAAGTAATCTGCAACAGTGGCGCGCGGGCGGTAGCCTGTTCCATCATCCATGCAATATCTTTGTCGGCTGTACCCGCATTCACGACGATGCGAAACCACAGTTCATTCATAAAATACACGATGAGATCGTCGATCACACCACCATCCGGACGCAACAGGCAGGAATAGAGTGCCTTTCCGGAAGATTGCAGTTTGTCCACGTTGTTTGCTAACAGATAGCGCAAAAAGTCGCGCACGCCTTCGCCGTTGATATCGACCACGCGCATATGCGAGACATCAAACATGCCGGCATCGCAACGTACTTGATGGTGTTCGTCAAGCTGTGAACCGTAATGCAACGGCATATCCCAGCCGCCGAAATCGACCATCTTCGCGCCCATTGCGCGGTGCGCTGCATTCAGAGGAGTTTGTTTGAGTGTCATGAGTAATCTTTCAAAAAAATAAAAAAGGCGAGACAGAAAAATCTGCCTCGCCCCATCTGTCCTCTTTACCTGAGAGATTACGAATAAATCCGTGTGCCCCTTCGGTGGCTGTGTCAACAGCACTCTCCAGATTTGCCTGTGCCAACAGTTCTTGAGCCTGAGCGGTTACGGGTGTTGCGCCTTCGGCAATGCGCCTGTCACTATTTACTTGGCAGCATGTTCTTCCATTGGTTTAAACGGCAGGTAGAACTATACCGGAATAAGGGGGTGGACGGCAAATGATGTAACATAAAGTTGCGCGTAAGATTCATTTCAGGGATAATCTGTCCGCTAAATATATGCGTTATTGCATGCTGCTAAATTTCTAAGTTCTCAAACAGTAAGTTTTTCAAGTCCTCAATTTTGATGCTAAGGAAGCCAAAATGAAAACCGATATTCATCCGCAATACGATGAGATTGCAGTTACTTGCAGTTGTGGTAATACTTTCAAAACCAAATCCACAATGGGTAAACCGCTGCATGTAGAAGTTTGTTCGGACTGTCACCCCTTCTATACCGGCACGCAAAAAATCGTGGATACAGCTGGTCGAGTGGAGAGGTTCCGCCAGAAATATGGCAAATCCGCAGCAAAATCTGCACCATAAAGTATCGGCCCCATCTATTTTAAAGAGAGCAAATGTCCCTCATGGCGGACGAATCAAGCGATCTCCAGGAAGAAATCACCACAGTAGTCCAACAAAACCTTGAAACGGTAGCACGGTTTTCGAAGCGCGAAGAAAACAAAACTACCACGCTGCAAAGGACTATGGAAAACGTCAGCCATGTTTTAGGACATCCGGTTTTCTTTGTAGCATTCATTCTGTTTTGTGCGACGTGGATAATTTTCAACTTTATTTTTCACCGCCATTTTCACTATTACCTGGACGAGCCCCCCTTTGTCGGGCTTCAGGGAATCATCGCATTCAACGGCGTACTGATCACCATGGCCGTCCTGATCCGGCAAAACCGCCTAGCTCATACCGAAGAAAAACGCGCTCAGCTCGAACTGCAAGTAAATCTGCTTGCGGAACAAAAAGTGACTAAAATCATCCAGCTTCTTGAAGAGCTGCGCTACGATATACCCAATGTAAAAAACCGCGACGATCCGCATGCAAAAAGCTTGCAGGAATTAACTGATCCCGAAGCGATCCTAAATGCATTGGAAGAGGACCGGAAATGAAACTGAACGATAAGCAACAATTTAAAGGCAGCGGACGCTGCCTTTTTTGTTTTTTTATTGCACAGGCACGGTAGTGGCTACCGAAATGTTCTCTAAGCCCACACCCGGACAGCGCATCAAGGTCTTGGAATAAGCGCGCAAGTTCATGTTTTTCTATTCGCCGACACAAGAACCTCCGATCACAATAGCTAAAGCCTGGTTGCTGGCACTGTTGTGTGCGGTATGGTTGGGCACAGGGTTGGTGGGGCATGACCCGTGGCAGCCAGACGATGCTTATAGCTTCGGGTTGGTCTACCACATCCTGCAAAGTGGCGATTGGTTAGTTCCCACCTTGGCTGGCGAACCCTACATGGACAAGCCACCACTGTTCTACATAACAGCCGCACTTTTCGCTAAATTATTTTCTCCTTTGCTTGAGCTACATGATGGCGCGCGCTTAGCAAGCGGTTTTTATACCGCTCTTACGCTGTTATTCATAGGACTGTCCGGACGCGAACTATTCGGGAAGGGACGCGGTTGGGCTGCGGCGATCATTCTGATCGGCTGTCTCGGCATGCTGGTACGTTCACATGAGCTCATCACTGATCTGGCTTTGCTCACAGGTTGTGCCATGATGTTATATGGCTACATTGTAAGTTTGCACCGTACTTTATTGGCAGGCATGCTCATTGGTAATGGCATCGGCATTGGCTTTATGTCCAAGGGTTTTATCGCCCCCACGCTGTTCGTGCTGATCACTGCCGCGCTGTTGCTATTCCGCACTTGGCGCGTGCGCTCCTTTCTTTCCAGCTTGGGCATCGCATTGCTGTTTGCGTTGCCCTGGTTAACTGTCTGGCCTTTCTTGTTGTACCAACGTTCGCCAGATCTATTTATGGAATGGATTTGGACGCTTAACGTCGGCAACTGGTTTGACTACATTCGAGGTGGCGATTATGCAAAGGCGCTATATTACGTAAAGATATTGCCTTGGTTCGCCTGGCCCGCTTTGCCATTGGCTGCTTGGGCAGTATGGGAGGCGCGGAGAAGAATACTGCATGAAGCGGAATTCCAGCTGTTGCTGGTGAGCTTTTTTGTAATGTTGTTTACGTTGAGTGTGGGGCCCAATATTAGGGAAGTGTTCGCGTTGCCCATATTGCTGCCGTTAGTCTTGCTTGCTACTGCAGCTCTTCCCACTCTGCGCCGGGGAGCAGCCAACGCGCTAGATTGGTTCGGCATCATGACTTTCGGTTTTGTCGCCATCTTGATGTGGTGGGGCTGGGCTGGGCTCCTACGGGATAATCATGCCAAAATCACGCTTTGGCTGAAAGACTATCAGCCTGGTTTCGAGCCAGTGTTCCATGCTACAACATTCTGGGTTGCATTGACCTTCACCGTGCTGTGGGTGCTACTGGTGTGGCGCGTTGGGCGCTCCATGCGTCGCGCTGTGCTCAATTGGGCCAGCGGCGTGACTCTGTTATGGGTGCTTGCAATGACACTATGGCTACCCTGGTTGGACAACAGTAAGAGTTATCGTGGCATGGTTGCTTCTCTTAAGCAGGCCATGCCCATACAGCATGGTTGCATTGCGAGCCTGGATGTAGGCGATACCCAGCGCGCCATGTTGCAATACTTGGGAAATATCACAACGCACCCTAAAACTAAGCTCGATTGCGATCTGCTACTGGTGCATGGAGATCGTGCCGCCAGGCTAGCGAAAGACGAAACAGCTTGGGTCGAGCTATGGGAAGGCAACCGCAAGGGGGTTAAATCAGAACCTTTCCGTTTGTATCAACGCATCGAACCCATTACACAAAAGCCAGAACTCTTACAGCCATAGTTTCATACCAGTGCATTTGAGGTTCATCCGCCATACTTTACCGCGACTACCTCGCAAAGTAGGTCGCCATTTTTTTAGTAGATCGTGCTCTATCCTGATTTCGGCCAGTTCGTGCTTGACTCATGCTCACGCCATTGCCAGCTCAGCCAGCGGTTTTTGATTCGTGTCCCAGCTTGCCACGGCGCGTTGCATAAACTCAGTTGTTTAGCATCCCTCTCGGCAATGAATTGTGTGGAAACTGAACACACGGCCTCGCAAGTCATTTGGATTCAAATGTCCGGCGGAACTCTTCCGGGTATGACGTCGTGCTCGAAGAAATTCTTGCCCGTTTGCGGTACGGCCCAAATGCTTGGGAGATTGGCGAACAGTTATCCTTTCATCTATGCGTATTACGTCGACGTCTCCTTTGAGGAAACGCTATGTTGCCATGCCAGTAAGTCGAATGCCCATGAATACGGCGAAAAGGAAATACGCGGGTGGTGGCTTGAAAACGACATCCTCGGCTTCCGGGGCGAAAAGCGTCTCGGTGCTGAGTCCTCACTCCAGGAAAGTATCGGGCTGATCGTTTCAGAAATCGGGAAACCATCATGTTCCAGCTCCTGAATTGACAGGGGCTTTTTATTAAATGCTATTTGCGGTACAACGAATTTCTCGTTCTTAAGTATGTGCAATGGCTGACTGGAGCAAGATTACCTCGCGTGGCAATATCGAAGACCGCTTTGCCGCTTGCAGCCGACGCGGACGGACTGGGCTTGGTTCGTACCACCATCGTGATAGTCGCAACGCTTACCAGATTCTATCGTCAAAAGGAGATTTAAAATGGAAAAGATGGTTACCAGGAGACAATTCATAATAACAGGCGCAACAGGGCTTGCTGCAATTTACGGGATCAGCGCATGCACTAAAAGTGATAGTCCATTAAGCACTTCAGAAAGTGTAAAAGCCGAGGTGATTGACCCGCCAGCAGGGGATGTTTTTAAAGACCCTCCTGAAATGCCAAATTTGAGCGCTAACGCGGGGGTTGTGGAGATTGCATTAGAGGCAAAGACTGCAAAGGTAATGATCAAGGGGGTAAGTGCAGACCTTATGACATACAACGGCTATTTTCCGCAACAAACCATAAGGGTAAGAAGAGGTGACAAATTAAGAGTTAACTTCAAAAACTCCCTTCCATTGACGGCCGATAAAAACATCCTTGGTTATACTAAAAACGTCACTAACATCCACACTCACGGATGGCATGTGTCGCCATCCGGGAAATCGGATAACGTATTCCTACATATCAATCCAGGTGAAGAATTCTTATATGAATACGATATGTCTAAACAGGAAGCCGGGACATTGAATTTTCTGCACTCTCATGGCCATGGCCTGATTACTGAGCAGATGTGGGGGGGTATTGCCGGATGCGCGTTGGTTGTTGCGGATGAGGTCGATGGACTCTCAGGTTTTGAGACTCATATAATATCCTTACATGACATAAACCTTGTGGGAACTAACCCAGCGCCACACACCCTTGAGGATTATATGAATGGAAAGGAAGGAGATATTGTCATGGTCAACGGCCAGATTAACCCTGTCCTGCCGATAAGACCTGGACAGGTTCAGAGATGGAGAGTGGTGAACGCCAGCACTGCAAGGTTCTACAAACT
>JBKJQT010000081.1:0-15740 GCA_046593855.1 Candidatus Nitrotoga sp.
TGCATGAGCCGCTATTAGTGGCCTCCACCGCTTGAGCCTTCACTGGAGCCTACACTGTTGGGGCCTCCACTAGAACCTCCATCGCTTGGTCCCCCATCGCTTGAGCTTCCACTGCTAGTATTATCAGCTTTATGGTGCCATACATCGTCTCTTTTTTCGTCCCAGGTAGAGTCTTTATGCTTGTGCCAGGCATCATCATGTGTCTTGTCCCAGGAATCATCCATCTTCCCTGCTTCCCCAGAATGGCCGCCTGTATTTTGTTCATGTTCATTCAAAGGACGTGGAGATATGTTTCGTTTACTATCATCCCTATGTTGTGGAGACTGGGAGGTACTCGCGCCTTGATGACTTTTAAGCTTCTTGTGCCAAGCGTCGTCCCTGTTCTTGTCCCAAGAAGAGTCGCTGTTCTTGTGCCATGCATCATCATGTTTCTTGTCCCAGGCATCATCCATCTTCCCTTCCTCCCCTGGATTCCCGCCTGATTTTCCGGCCATCTCATTTCTTTGAGCCATAATTTTCATTTCTCTTGAATTAATATCGCCGTTTCCATCAACATCCCATACATTAAAATCCGATACATCTTTACTTTTTGTATAAGTTTTAAACTCTTCCTGAGTGACTCTTCCATTCTTATCCTTATCCATGGATTTGAACATATTTTCGTCCATCTTGAATATCTTATCGTCCTTTTTTCCTTGAGATGAATCAGAATCCGCGTGGGCGATTGATGCTCCCAATATGAAACAGGATGATATAGCGAGGTAAACAATAGTTTTTTTCATTTGTAACTCCATTTTAAGTTTTACGGAAAATTTTCTTAAACGACATTACATTACGTCGTTCTGAAGAGTTGTATCCGAATAGTTATTGGATAACTCTGAACTAAGATTAGCAAAGTATATTGAACACAGTCTGTGCGATAGGGCACATTTGCAAAAACCTAGAGGGCGCCTCTAAAAATTCAAATTTCTAAGCAAGACAAGGCAAGAGTAAAAAGTTTGTGCGCGGCATATGATTGATATGTAAGCGATAATTTTTTTCGAGTAATGCCGTATTGTGACGAAAATTGGTTTTTTAGAGGTGCCCTTAAGTTTTTCTGCATGGTGAGGCATTAACTAGAAGAATGCTATTGTGTCACGCCCCTTTGTGATAACCCACTACGCGCTCTACTTCATTCTTCGAACCAAGAATCACCGGCACACGTTGGTGCAACCCCGTTGGCTTGAGCTCCATGATACGTTCGCGACCGGTGGAGCATGCTCCACCGGCTTGTTCCACGATGAAAGACATGGGATTGGCTTCATATAGTAAACGCAATTTACCTGCCTTGCCTACTTCCTTGTTGTCGAATGGATACATAAAGATACCGCCGCGAATCAGGATGCGATGCACCTCCGCAACCATTGAAGCCACCCAGCGCATGTTGAAGTTTTTTTCTCGTCCTCCTGGGGCTTTACCCTTTACGCATTCATCCACATAACGTTGCACCGGAGCTTCCCAGAAACGCTGGTTGGACATGTTGATGGCGAATTCCTGGGTATCGGCCGGAATTGTCATATTCGGATGAGACAGCATGAACTCCCCGATGTCATTGTTCAGCGTGAAGCCATTTACGCCATGCCCGGTAGTAAGTACTAACATTGTAGAGGGGCCATATAGTGCATATCCAGCGCAGACTTGCTTGGTGCCTAGCTGCAAGAAATCCTCTGCAGTCGGGTTTGTCACTCCTTCGGGGCAACGTAGAATCGAGAAAATCGTGCCAACGGAAATATTTACGTCAATATTGGACGAGCCATCCAGCGGATCAAATGTCAGCAAGTATTTACCTTTTGGATATTGCGCAGGAATTGGATAGATATCATCCATTTCTTCAGATGCCATAGCGGCAAGATGGCCGTTCCATTGGTTTGCTTCGATGAAAATGTCATTGGTTATGACATCCAGCTTTTTCTGCGTTTCACCTTGAATATTTTCGCTGCCTGCGCTCCCCAGTACGCCAGTCAATGCACCTTTGTTGACACTATGGGCAATTTGTTTGCAGGCCATAAAAATGTCACTGAGCAACCCAGTGAAGTCACCGGTTGCACCCGGTAATTGCCGTTGTTCTTCGATAATGAATTGCACCAGGTTCTTGCTCATGTATTTTCCTTGCCTTAATTAATAGAATTTTTGAATTTCAGGATTTTACAGGTTTTTGCATTCTCTCTCCACGCCTATATATCATTAAACCTTTTTCATAAAATAGTATCTCAGGCTATTCACGTCTTGAAAAATTTTGTTTGAAGACATTTACAGCTTCACTAAAACTACTTTCACAGAAACGGGCGATGCGTGGCTATCCGCATCTGCTAAAATATTGAGCTTGTGCAGGTGTGGAAAGCCATTTGATCTGAATCAATGTTGACAACAAGCCTCGCCAAATTTAAGTTTCGGGGATTGGCCACCGATAGTAGGAGAGATGCACTCACTGTAATATGAATGGAGAAATCGCCTGCCATGGAAAAATTTCAAAATCAGTCGAGAATATGACGGCTAAACGGAATTTTATAAGGGCATCATCATCCATGCGTTTTCAAAAATTTTGTATGTTTGTATTACTTTTTATTCCTGTATTGGCTGTAGCGAGCCAGGACGCGGATTTTCTCACCGCGCGCGATGCATTCCGGATGGGTGATTTAGTCAAGCTTGATCGCATGGCCGTACGATTAAAGCATTCTCCGCTAGAGCCTTATCTAGCTTATTACCAGTTGCGCATGCGACTAGAAACGGCGAGCGTCGCTGATGTCCAGGCATTTCTGGCGCGTCCTGATGATACCCCGGTGATTAACCATCTGCGTGCGGAATGGTTGAAGCTGCTAGGAAAAAGGCAGCAATGGGAAGAGTTTTCAGCGCAATACCCCCGTTTAGTGGGTGGAGATACTGATCTGACCTGCTATGCTTTGCAATCGCGCCAACGCCTGCAAGAAGAACAAGTGCTGCACGAGACACGCAACCTGTGGTTAACCAGCAGCACGGAGTTGCCGGAAAGCTGTGCACCATTGTTCGAGGTGGCAATCGCCAGCGGTGTCATTAACTCAACGGACATATGGCTACGCTTACGTCTGGCACTGGAAGCAGGTAATCTGACGCTGGCCAAAAGGCTCTCGGAGAGGTTGCCCGTCAAACGCGTTCTTTCTTCATCTGAGCTGGATAGTGCCGCCACAGATCAGATGCGTTATCTGGCCACGGCCAAGCTGGATACCGCCTCCGAAGCGCAACGCACAATAGCAATGTTCGCCTTACAACGGCTTGCCAAGCAATCGCCGCAATTAGCCTATTCACAATGGGAAAAAAAAGCGCCCTATTTTACTGGGGATGAGCAGCGCTATTTTTATGGATGGTTAGGTTACGAAGCGGCACGCAAGCGAGATATGCGCGCACTGGAATGGTACAAAGCGGCGGGTGAAACACCCCTGACCGAGCAGCAGCTGGCTTGGCGTGCCCGAGCTGCCTTACTTACTCAGAATTGGCACGAAGTTTGGGCGAGCATTAATGCCATGACGCCGCAACAGCAGCGCGAGGGTGTCTGGCGTTATTGGAAGGCGCGTGCTCTAAAAGCATGGGGAAGTTTCCCAGAAGCGAATGTACTGTTTGATGAATTGAGCAGCGAACATAATTTTTACGGTCAACTTGCCGCTGAGGAGATCGGAATAGCTCTTGCCGCAACAATGCCTGCCAGCTATCAGCCAAGCAAAGCGACAATCAATGCAATGCTGGCGCAGCCCGCCGTCCAACGTACGCTGGCGTTATACCGTATGGATTTGCGCACTGACGCGGCCAGAGAATGGGCATGGGCGGCGCGTAAGCTGGACGACCAACAGCTATTGGTGGCAGCTGAAATTGCGCGTCGCAACGGCATGTATGACCATGCTATCAACACCGCTGATCGTACCGTTCAAATACATGACTTCAGCCTGCGTTATCTTGCGCCCTACCGCGAGGTATTACAGGGTTATGTTCGCAAGAATGAACTGGAAGAAGCCTGGGTGTATGGCTTAATGCGGCAGGAGAGTCGTTTCGTCTATCAAGCCAAATCGCCGGTAGGTGCGACCGGCCTCATGCAGATCATGCCTGCCACGGCGCGTTGGATAGCACAAAAGATAGGCATGAAGTCTTATCGCCAGACACTTGTGAATCAACTTGACACCCATTTCAAGCTCGGCACGTATTACATGAAAACGGTGCTTTCGTCGCTCGACAATAGTCCGGTGCTGGCTTCCGCCGCTTACAACGCCGGACCTTCACGCGCCCGCAAATGGCGTGGGGAAAGCGCGTTGGAAGGCGCGGTTTACGCCGAAAACATACCCTTTGATGAGACGCGCACTTACGTAAAAAAGGTGATGAGCAATACCATGTACTACTCCCAGCTTTTCGGCCAGCCGCCGCGTTCCCTCAAACAACGTTTGGGCGTAATTGCGGCAAAAAATGCCGTTAACCAGCAGGCTGTCTCTGATGAAAGATAGCGGCCTGAAAATTTACAGTGTTGGCGGGGCTGTGCGCGACGAACTGCTCGGTCTGCCAGTGCGTGACCGTGATTGGGTGGTGGTGGGTAGTACACCAGAAGACATGGTGAAACGTGGCTTCACGCCGGTGGGCAAAGATTTTCCGGTGTTCTTGCACCCCGACAGGCATGAGGAATACGCGTTGGCACGCACCGAGCGTAAAACCGCGCCCGGCTACAGAGGTTTTGCCATTCATGCCGCGCCGGACGTGACGCTGGAACAAGACTTGTTGCGCCGCGACTTTACCATTAACGCCATTGCACGCAATCAAGACGGAAAGCTAATTGACCCCCATAACGGCATCGCCGACTTGCAAGCCGGAATTTTACGCCATGTTGGTTCGGCTTTCAGCGAAGACCCGGTGCGTATTCTGCGCGCAGCGCGCTTCGTGGCACGTTTCGGTTTCAGCATAGCGCCGGAGACTATGGCGCTGATGCGCGTAATGGTGGCAAATGGTGAAGTGGATGCGCTGGTGCCGGAACGTGTGTGGCAAGAGCTGGCGCGTGGCCTGATGGAAAAAATGCCGTCGTGTTTTTTTATCACACTACGCGATTGCGGTGCACTGGTGAAAATCTTGCCGGAAGTAGATGCGTTGTTTGGCGTGCCACAGCCCCCTAAATATCACCCGGAAATCGATTGCGGCATACACACCATGCTGGTGCTGGACGATGCGGCGCAACATGACTACTCGCTGGAAGTGCGTTTTTCTGCGCTCACACACGACCTCGGCAAGGGGAATACGCCAAAAGATATTTTACCGCGCCACATCGGCCACGAGATTCGCAGTGTGGATTTGTTGTGTGCGTTATGTGTGCGTCTGCGCGTAACAAACGAATGCCGCGACCTTGGCTTACTGGTGGCTCGTTATCACGGTAATGTGCATCGTGCCCTCGAGCTGCGCCCCGAAACCATTGTGGGTATATTGCAGAGTTGCGATGCATGGCGCAGGCCGGAACGTTTCTCGCACCTGTTGCAGGCATGTGCTTCGGATGCGCGGGGGCGAACCGGGCATGAGCAGGATGCTTATCCGCAGGCAGATTATCTGCTGCGAATGTTACGGGCGGCGCAGACAGTGAATGCAGGGGAGATTGCGCAGCAGTGTGAGGACAAAAATGCGATTGCTGAGAAAGTGCGTGAGGCACGGATTATCGCAGTGGAGCAAGCAATTAAAGGTTGAATTCCTCACCGCTAAATATGTAGTAAATTCAGTTGCATAATATTGTAATATTATGGACACATTAAGGGGACGCTACCATTTGTGTGTGCAGAAAGATGGAGATAAAAGGGTAGCGTCCCTATTTTAGCCTTCTCATTGATTATATGGCCACGACAAAAGCACATTGCAACACTTGTGGAGGAGAGAGGAACCATGAGGTTCTCCACTCTGAAAAGACTACTTGGGAGGACCCAGAGCACACTGTCTCAGGAAGTGATACCTACGAAACATTGAAGTGTTGTGGCTGCGAGAACATCAAACTTCGTCATACCTCTCGGTGCTCGGAAGATGATGGCCCCACCATGAACTACTTTCCCGCAGCGATTTTCCGCCGAAATCCCGAATGGTTCAATGAGCTTTGGCTCGAATTAAGTGCCGGAGACGAATTCGTTGAACAACTGCTCAAGGAAATCTACGTTGCACTTCAGCACAACCTTCCAAGCCTTGCTACTATGGGAGTTCGTTCACTCCTCGAAAAAATCATGGTCTCGAAGACTGGAGACCAGGGGAGTTTTGTCCAAAACATCGGTGAGTTCGAAAAGCTTGGGTACGTTTCACGCATACAACGTGAACGCTTAGAAGCGATCTTGGAGGCAGGCCATGCTGCCATTCATCGAACGTACAAGCCTCGCGAGAAAGACGTAATTACTTTGGTCGATCTTACGGAGCACATAGTTGAGACCGTTTACCTACACGAAGCAAAGATAACCGAACTCAAGAAGCGCGTACCTCCACGTGTAACCAAAAAAAAGGCTAATCTTACGCTCAAGCATACCGCCGCCGGCAAGCCGGCGCTTTCCGCTTAGCTTGCACGTTGAGATTGTAGAATAAAGTATTTCGAGAGCGAAAATGATACACGACAGAAGATTTGCCCCTCCAGAATCGCTTGTATATGATATTCGAGGCATAATGAGCGGTAAAGTAATCTCCAAAATCATTTTCAAACGCTCCCTCCGAGTCCTCGGATGGTTTTTCTACAGTCTCTTTAACCGTCATGCAATACCTATCTAACCGTGCCGCGAAGGACTTTCTCTGGGCAACCCGAGCCGCGTACAGCATCGGCCTAGCTTCATGGACCGAAACGCTTGACCGTCTCGTGGCTCTGCGACAGATGTCTTCACCCACGAATCCTGTTGCGGTCTTTGCCGAACGACTCATCAAGCTTGAAGACTGGCCTCTTGAAAGTTTTTGGGAGGACGTCGACAGTCCAGAGCCCAACACACAGAGCGAAGGAAATCTCACGGCGTCCGCAATTCGCAGGCTCAAAGACCAGGAGCCACCGGACGGCGAAGGAGACGAGTCCCCTTACTTGTGCTATCTAGTCAGCTCAGCCTCGGGCCTGTCGGATTGGGAGTTCCATCAGTACGATAATGATCCATATCCGTCCGTCCCCCACGGCCATCGCCGCAGCAAACCTCGGTGGAAGCTCGATGCGTACCAAGGATGGGTCTACGAGCGCACCCGTCAGGACCATCGCGAACCTCGATGGAAGATCATCGCGCTATGGAA
The DNA here is from genome assembly GCA_046593855.1 of Candidatus Nitrotoga sp. Lineage (GTDB taxonomy): Bacteria > Pseudomonadota > Gammaproteobacteria > Burkholderiales > Gallionellaceae > Nitrotoga. The sequence goes on from JBKJQT010000081.1 coordinate 7,267, forward strand.
TGACTGGAAATTCCGCCAATTTGCGATAGCTGCGATCAAGTATCACGCCGAGACCTTTCCTCACCGCAACGACTGGCGTGTAGCCAAACCAATGCGGCTTCCGACGCGCAAATGACGGCTAACACTTTCATTGAGCGGCCTCCTCCTACCACTCACGTCAAACATTGAGGCTGTAGAACAACATATTTTGAAAGAAAAATGATACACGACAGAAATCTTGATCATCCCATTACGTACATTTCGCCATGCCAGCAAACTAAATCGTCATTTATTTTTGAAAAGTACTTTACAGTCTGACCAGCGAAAATTATTCATAGTGGCTTTCAAATCGTCATCTCAGTATTCAATGAAGAAGAAACTCTTGACCCCATGAAAGATTTTATCACTTTCCTGTTTTTTGCTGGCATTGTGTGGCTTGTGTGGAGAGCGTTTACAGAAAAGCCCGCACAGCCCAAACAAGCTCCACCGAAAGAAGGCCTTGCTTGGCGGCCTCCCGGCGAATCTGATCAATATTCCATACAGTCCAATCAAACAATACCAAAAGAAAATTCACATGAACGCCACCTGAAAAGTGCGTTGCAATTTTCCCGGGCGCAACACAAAGCGCTGAGTAAGCAACAGCGCGAGCAAGACGCATGGCAGCAATCGTATGGTCATTCAAAGGCCAGTGAGCTTGACAATCTCAGCGGTATAGATTTTGAGGAATTTCTGGCTGGGCTTTACCGTGCGCAAGGTTATGCAGCAGAACTTACTACTGTTACTGGGGATTACGGTGCAGATCTCATCTTGGGCAAAGATGGGCAACGCATTTGCGTACAAGCTAAGCGTTATGCAGGCAGCGTCGGCGTAGCAGCCGTGCAAGAAGCACTATCGGGCAAAGCCTATTACCAATGTGATACCGCTTGGGTCATTACTACCGGTAAATTCACCACCAACGCGCTTGAACTTGCGGCAAAATCCGGAGTGATAATGATAGGCCGTAGCGACATCGGCAATCTCATGGCGCAACATACCGCGAAAACTAAAAATGGATGAGCATGAAAACTTACCTCCCGTAATAGTCGCACAAGCGGTGGTGGTGCTGTCGGAACGACGCGTCAGCCTTGTGGGGCGAGGGTTGATAGCAGTTCAAAAGAATAAACAACAGGGGCTATCAAAGGACAAAGATGAACTTAATGCTAAAACCCAATATCAGCTTGGGGTAAAGCATTACAACGGAGACGGGGTACCTCAAGATTACAAAGAGGCTGTGAAGTGGTTTCGACTGGCGGCAGACAAAGGTGATGCCGATGGGCAACGCGGCCTTGGAATTATGTACTACTACGGACAAATCGTAGCTCAAGATGACGAGCAAGCCGTGTACTGGTTTCGTAAGGCTGCCGAGCAAGGTGATGCCATCGGTCAATGCATTTTTGGAGTTATGTTTTACAACGGAAGAGGCGTACCTCAAGATGACGAGCAAGCCGTGTACTGGTTTCGTAAAGCAGCCGAGCAAGGTGATGCTGACGTACAAAACCAACTAAGCAAATTTTGTTTCAGAAAGGGATGGCATAAGGAATGGTTCGATGCGATCTCACCGGAATCTATTCGTTCCTGGTCATATGGTGAAGTTAATAATTCCCAAACTTTACATTACAAAACCCTCAAGCCCGTGCGAAATGGTTTGTTTTGCACTAATATTTTTGGCCTTATAAATGATTACATGTGCTTATGCGAACAAAACAACAAAGACTTTAAGCCTAGTGTTACAGATTGCGAGAAATGTAATTTGGAACCAACGCTACCTAAAGTGCATCGCGAACGCATGGGTCATATCGAGCTGGCCAGTCCAGTGGCGCATACGTGGTTTTTGAAATCATTTCCTTCACGGTTGGGTACGGTGCTGGACATGACTTTAAGCGACATAAAGTGTGTACTATATTCTGAGGCTTATGTAGTGACCGACCCTGGAATGTCAACGTTAGAACGCGCTCAAATACTTTCTGAAGATGATTATCTAGACGCGCTGGAAGAGTACGGAGATGAGTTTGAAGCAGTAATTGGAGCTGAAGGCATATTTGCTTTATTGCGGACGTTAGATGTATCAGCTGAGGTAGGAAAACTTCGCGCCGATCTTGAAGCGACCAGCTCCGAAACCAAAATAAAAAAATATTCGAAACGATTGAAAATCCTTGAGGCATTTCTTGTCTCTGGCAACAAACCCGAGTGGATGATGATGACGGTATTACCTGTTCTTCCGCCAAATATGCGCCCACTGGTGTACCTTAATGATGGATATTTTGTCACCAGCGGCCTAAATTTTAATTACGGCCGCGTAATAAACCGTAATAACAGACTTAGGAGATTGCTGCAGTTGAAGACACCAGAAATTATTATACGCAATGAAAAGCGAATGTTACAACAATCGATTAACTGGCTGCTGTGTCCATTTGATGATGAAGCTAGATTTGAAGCAATAATCGCTCTACTACAGCCACTGGATGAAGCCTAGCAGACAACATGTGACAGCGTAGCATAGGACGCTAAAAACATTGATCAGAAACAAAAGTAAGAGACAAAGCTGGGGTAGCACTATTCCGCAGCTTGTGTACATCTACCCCCTTAACCTCGACGCATTATTGTATTGACGGAAAATTTACCTAGGACAACGGACGCAGCGAAATCAAAACGATTTCTGAAAATTAGATATTGATTGGAAAAAATGATGCTTCCTGAAGAACAAGAACTTTCACGGCTGGAGTCGGAGCAGACACAACTGGAAGAGCAGGTCGCAACGGCAGAGTTGGAACGCGAAACCGCAAAGACAGATATTGCCCGGTTTCAGCGGCGCTATTATGAGAAAGTTGGGCGGCTCTACGCGCAGTTGGATGATCTGGACGCGCAAATTGCTAACGTTCAGGCGGGGCGCGTCCCCGACGATGTCGCCGGCCAAGCCCATGCGCAGGCCGCGCAGGAGCAGGCCAGAAAGTCAGCTGAGGAAGCGGGCTTAATCGAGGCGCTGCCTGCACCGCCGCTGGTGATTACGCCGGAATGCAAGTTAGCATACAAGAAGGCCGCCATGTTAATGCACCCAGACCGTGCTACCACTGAGCAAGAAAGACAACGGCGCAATGTTCTATTTGCTCAAGTGAACCTTGCCTATGAAAAAGGCGACCAGCAGTCTATAGTAAAGCTGGTGCTGGAATTTGGACAAGACCCAGAAGCTTTTGCGGGTAAGGACGTGGCTTCAAGAATCGTGAAGTCCATCCGCCGTACCGCGCAACTACGCCGTCGCTTGGGTGAAATTCAGCAAGAATTTGAAACACAAAAACAAACAGAAATTTATCAGCTCAAAACTACAATCGAAGAAACTGAAGCAATGGGAGGCGATCCGCTGGGTGACTTGGCGCAGCAGTTATTGCAAGAGTTGTCGGAGCGAAAAATTCAACTGGAAATCGCCAAGCATGGGTAGTTGGTGTGGATTTTATTTGAGGCAACATGGTAGGGGCGGACGATTTTCTCTGTATTCTCAGCGTCTAGACTGACTTTAACTCAGCTCTTTTATCGCTAACCCCAAAAAGTGGGACGCATGTAAATACCAAGCAGGCAGGAAAGATAAGCGTTCTTGTGTAAGGAGAATTCCCCGTGGCTGAAAAGTTATTGCAATATCATTTGTTGCTGAAAGGGAATAGGCTTTATATATGACTCAGACAAGCATTTATGGAAGCTATGCGCAGGGATTTGTGTTCGCTGATTATTTACAAGTGACCAAGGTTGCCATGCTGTTGCCGCCGAATGAAAATTGGTAGTAAGAATACAAATTGCGAAGATCCTTAATGGTTAATGAAAAAATCTAAAAACTTCCTGTGCACATGACGAAATTATTCCGTGATCCCAGACAAGCCATAAACTTTCTCGATTCTTGCGGTTTCGATCCAAAGTATTTACCTGAGCAAGGAGCGTCTCACGAAATACAAAAGCTGGGCGACCAAGGGGTTGTCGTCCTAACTATTACATATTCAAATCAATATGAAATAGCACACCCAAACACGCCTGGCGCGGTTAAGCGTGCGGCTGCCAACATGATTTACACGATTGAGACGGATCTAACTCACGAAGAGACAGCTAGGAAAAACAAAATACAAGCCATTCTTACAGGAAACGGAAATACGGAAAAACACATCGCTGACGCCGAACATATTTTTGAGGCAGGCAAATACGTTGGTTACTTTATTACTACTGATGAGCGCATATTGAGTAAGAAACAAGATATTGAATCCATTTGCTCTGTGAGCATTGTGAAACCAAGTCAGTGGAGGTCCATTTTCGATGCATATGTTACTGGGAATATCTGAGTTCTTTAATTCAATGGGGAGGAATCAATGAGAGACATTCATGAAAAATGGAGTGATTTGTGCGAAGAGTTTGAACCTGCCAAATCAGCGTACCTTGATGTTTGTGCCACTGTTATTCCTGTTTTCGCACGAGTTGCAAATGGGGGCTGCTCTAATCCCTCAATGGCAGATTTGGATTTATATGAACAAAGATCCCAGAGGATAGAAGAGATTAAACGAAAAATGGACGATTTCGTGAAAGCTAATGCCATGTGAATTGCAAGCAGTGCTGATGTTAGGAATAACGCCTGAATGGGTTCATCAAGGGGACGTTACCATTTGTGTGCTGAAGCTGGAAATAAAAGGGTAGCGCTCCCATTTTACCAGGGAGTCCAAATTGTTTAACCTAAAGGAAACTCCCAGCTGTTTGTTTGACCTCTTTAGCCTGTTTGGTTATTTGATCGATCAGTTTATCTGCTTTGGCTGGATCAATCCCCAGCGCTAGCCACTCATCCTGGCTAATATCAACTGTGCCGTATTCGAAAATGCCAAAAGGTCCCAGCACTTTTTCAGCAATGTTCACCATGCTCACTAGGGGTTGTCCGGCTGCCGCATGTTCATTTTCAGGGTCAAGATGATAGCGCAACACGATGACGATAGCTTCTGGTAGATTCCATAAATGAGCAAGTTGTGCACCCAGTTCGCAGTGGTTCATTTCCAATAGCTCAGCTTCGATCTCAATAGAATGTCGGTCTTTTTCTAAAGAGATGCGTGTGTGCAACTCATCGCTGCGTTTTTGATCAAGATGGTTCAGCACCATATAGCCTATGTTATGGAGCAACCCAGCCAAGAAAATTTCATCGTCGAGCGGGCGTGTATTGCGTGGCATAGCAAGAGAAAGTGTGCGTAGCGCAAGAGCAATAGCTAAGCTGTGCAGCCAAATTCCCTGAATATCTAGTTTTCCTGCAGGCTTTGTTATTAATGAGGACATAAACGCGATACCCATAGTGACAGCCTTGACGCGCGTAAAACCGAGCAATATGGCAGAATCCGAGACCGAGCTGACCCTTTTGGATGTGCCGAACAAGGGGGTGTTTGCGAGGCCGATAATCTTGGCGGCGATCTGTGGATCTTGCTCTATTAGTTTGAGCATCGCACGTTCACCTTCAATACTATCTATATTTAGAGCAAGTATTTTTTGAGCGATCACCGGCATGGCGGGTAACATATCGAGATTACGGATGGCTTCCTTCAGATTCACTGGTGTATTACTGGCACTCATGTTCACTCCTGTTGATTATTTTTTTAATTGTGATTGTTGAAGACAGGCATTTTAACCAAGTCACAAATTAATGGGTGCCTTTATATAGGCAATGTTGTAATTGCCTGTTAAAACTTCCTTGCTCCTCCGATAGATTAAAGTAAACAAGCAGTTGGTGTGACACTTCACCGAGGCGGTCAATCATTCTGTGCCAGCCGAGAGATAGCTCATCGAGATAATGCGTGGCTACACTATGAAATCCCGCCATCAATTGTTTGAGTCGGCTGTCATAGCATTGACGTTCTGAATAGAAAAGATGCTACCGACACCCCACTGGCATACGGCAGCACTGACGCATAAAGGGCGCATAAAAGGGACGCTACCAATGGCACTACCTTAAGCCGCCACCGCCATTTGGCGGTCGCGCTGGGCTTGTAATTGTATTTTGAGCACTACCCGAGGCTGCATCAGGCGCGTTGAATTTGATCGTCGCTTGACCGCGCGCGGTTCCACGCGACCGGGTCGATGCGGCAACTTCATTCGTGCGATCCCAGTCACCAACACCTCGCACAGCCACGCAATGCGGTAATATGCGCCGTGGCGCAATTGCTCTTCGAACGCGCGCAACTGCTGCAACGCACCTTTGAAACTGAGTTCGCGCGGCGTACATCCTGCCTGATTGGCCGCCTGCGCCATCACCGAGCGCACCAGATTGCAGGCCAGTAAATGCGCCGCCACCTCTTTGACCACCATGGCCGGGCTCTTGCAACGCAGTACATCCATCTGCATCACCTGCTTGATTCGCGCGCAAGTCCAGTTCCACCTGCCACCGCCAGCCATAGAGCTGGCTCAAATCCTCACGGCTGACGGTTTTGGCATCGTTGAGGCTGCTGATCAGCAGCCAGTTGCCGACCCGGGTCTCGCGCACTTCAAGACTCAAAGGTGTTGCCTCGTACTCCTCGACGGTCATCCACTTCGGGCGCACCGGGCGGCTCCAGCACGCCACATGGTCGCCCCTGCCCAAACGCTTACCCTGACGAAAATCCATGTGTCGCAGCTGGTGCTGGCAACTCACGAAGTCTACCCCCAAAGCCCGCAAACGTGCCAAGGTGAAATAGCCGGTGTAATACCGATCCCGCCCACGCCAGTGCCATGCGTCACGCTGGGCTTGGCACAATCGCTGGCCGAGTGAATGGCCGAGTGCCACCAACAAGCCAGAAGTTGGCGTGCTTTGCAAGTAGGGGCCGGTGTTCAGGCTGGAAGGCGTAAGGTTCTGCGCAACGCGGCTGCTCAGGCCCCGAGCCACGGTGTCCTGGCAACTGTGATCGGCACCGAGTACTTGTTCCAGGAACAGGCTCAAGGTGGCCAGCGGCGAGTACACACGGTCACGGTACTGCGGGCAGTGGCGTTGCATCAGAGCCTGGAGTTGCTCGGCATCAAGCAAGCGAGTTAAAGCGCTGCTGCCATCTTGCGCAAACCGCGTCAGAAACTGCCTGACTTGGGATTGTAAGCGCCCAACACCCGGCGCACAGGCTTTGGTAGTATCCATTCGGGCTGACCCCTTCTTGGTGTGTGTTCACGGATTCGATACCCGCATCGTACCCAGTCAGGGTGTTCAGCCCAACTCACGACTCACGCTCCTTGTAATAAACTGTTTTTATTCATGTTTATGCTTAAGGTAGGGCCATTGGGGCCAAGGCGCTATTTCAAATATCATGTCATCTTCATTTCATGAACTTATCCAGCACTGCATGAAATCGAGATATGCCTGATGAAAACCAAACCATTCTTCTAGCAATAATCGACGACAATCTCAATATGTGTGCTACAGCACAGACCTCTCTCTTTAATTAGAAACATAATTAAAACTTCCGTAGGTTTATTCAATTCATATACCTGCGTCTAATAGTACAAAATTATTTTTTGTTGAAGTGAAAGCTCACGCTTACCCGTCCTAAGGGCGGGAATATTACATCCAATTATTCAGACTCATTTATTCCGACCAACTCTCCCTTATTGATTCGGAGGAACTGGACGCTTCGCAGGAGCTCCCAGGGTCAGGGGTTCTTGAAGAAATATCTCATATCCAAAGTGGACTAAAGAGGAGGCTGAAGGTATATTGCTCATGCCCTATGGGGTTAAAGATCTCAATGATTAAAGATGGAGCCGACGAAGATTAAAAATCTGTGGAGCAAATTTTTATGATGAGCAATACAGTTTGTTTATTTTTCTAGTATTTGCGGTAACCATTAGCGCGATCGCTTCAAGTACTTTATTGTACTAGACGAACAATAATTAATGTCAATTTAAAAAGGACGCCACATGAATAAATTAATTTTAGCAGCAATATTAATAGCCGGAGTTCCACTGTCTTTTGCAGAAGGCTTATTGGAAAATCCAGTAGTGGACAGCACCGAATCAGGAATTGGTGTGATTTCGGGATGGCATTGCACGGCAACGAGAATTGATATAGTAATTGACGGATTGAGTGTAGGGAAAGCCGGAAGCGGCACTAGCCGAAAGGACACAACGGGTATTTGCGGACGCTCTGACTCAGGTTATTCCCTCTTGTACAACTACAATATTCTTTCCCCTGGAAGTCATACTATAAGTGCATATGCGGACGGGGCAGTATTTGAAACTCGTCAATTCAATACAGTTCAATCAGGCGGGGAAGAATATGTTAGAGGCATTTCCAAAACAGCAACAATCTCAGATTTCCCATCTCCTGGCAGAACAGCAACATTGCAGTGGAGCCAAGAGAAGCAAAGCTTTGTTATTACAGGAATAAGCGCACCAGCGGCTGTCGCAGGAGTGGCTGCCAATTAAAAACTGCTCTACACTAGAAGGAAGAGAGCGGAATGGGGAGATCACAGATAACTCCACCTAATGCACGCTAG
>JBKJQT010000102.1:0-8917 GCA_046593855.1 Candidatus Nitrotoga sp.
AAGACTGCCAGATTTGCAATCTGGGCGTTCAAGTCGGGGACACACTTTATCGCTCTGCAAGTGCCGTCAATCATGGCTTCCAGCGATTTGACCATTCATTTAACCGGACAGCAGTGACTAAAAATAGCAATCGCCTTGCTCCATGCATCCGGCTATCGTCCGGCGTCCAGTTACTATAAATCTGTTAAAATCTTCGTTTAATTTTTAGCAATTGCGGACTTGAAGAGGTAAAAAAATGAACCCTGATCTTAGCCGCCTAAGCCCGTATCCATTCGAAAAACTCGCCAATTTATTTCGCTCAGTTGTACCGAACCCGGCCTGTCAGCCTATCAGCCTGCATATCGGGGAACCCAAACATGCCACTCCGCGATTCATTAGTGATGCATTAAGTGCCAATCTGGCGGGGCTTTCGAATTATCCCACAACCGCAGGTAGTGACACGCTGCGTGGCAGCATTGCCAACTGGCTTGCGCAACGCTACAACCTCCCTGCGTTGGATGCAAAATCACAAGTCTTGCCGGTAAATGGTAGTCGTGAGGCACTGTTTGCTTTCGCCCAAGCGGTAATTGACCGTACGTGCGACAACCCCACCGTGATTTGTCCTAATCCGTTCTATCAGATATATGAAGGCGCAACTCTGCTGGCTGGTGCTACGCCCTATTTCCTCAACACTCTGCCGGAAGATAACTACGCTTTAAATTTTGATCAATTGCCGCAGGATGTTTGGCAGCGCACCCAGCTTATCTATGTATGCTCGCCTGGTAACCCGACCGGGCGTGTAATGAAGCTTGCAGAATGGAAGACACTATTTGATCTGGCCGACCGTTACGGCTTTATTATCGCCGCCGACGAATGCTATTCTGAAATCTATTTCGATACGCCGCCGCTCGGTGCGCTACAAGCAGCGCAACAACTGGGGCGCAGCGATTACCGTAATCTGGTGTCTTTTTTCAGCCTGTCCAAGCGCTCTAACTTACCCGGTATGCGTTCCGGCTTTGTGGCGGGCGATGCAAAAGTAATAGAGAAATTCAAGCTGTATCGCACTTACCACGGCTGCGCCATGAACCCGGCAGTGCAAGCGGCCAGCGCCGTTGCCTGGCAGGATGAAGAACATGTCGCCGAAAACCGCTGTCTATATGCGGAAAAATTCTCACAGGTTATCAGCATCCTGAAACCCGTGCTGCCGGTGACACTGCCGGATGCCAGTTTTTACCTGTGGCTGCGCGTACCCATAGTTGACACCAGCTTCGCGCAATATCTGCATCGAGACTATAATGTCACAGTGCTGCCCGGCAGCTTTTTGGCGCGTGATGCACACGGCGTAAATCCAGGCGAAAATTTTATCCGCATCGCCTTGGTAGCAGAGTTGAGCGAAACCATGGAAGCTGTGCAACGCATCGCCGAATTTACCCGCAAACTTAACTAGGAAAATCATGGAACAACTGCAACAGATCATCGAACCCGCTTTTGAATGTCGTGCCGAAATTACACCACGCAACGTAGATGCACAACTAAAAGAGGCGGTGGATACTGTTATTGGTCATCTCGATCACGGTACTCTGCGAGTGGCGGAAAAAATAGAGGGTCAGTGGGTAACCCATCAATGGTTGAAAAAAGCAGTGCTATTGTCTTTCCGCATGGAAGACAATGCCTTCATTAAGGGCGGCTTTACCAATTACTACGACAAGGTTCCGTCCAAATTTGCCGACTACAACTCGCGTGATTTTCGTGAAGGCGGCTTTCGCATAGTGCCGCCCGCTGCGGCGCGCAAAGGTTCATTTATAGCCAAAAACGTGGTCTTGATGCCTTCTTACGTCAATATTGGCGCTTATGTGGATGAAGGTACGATGGTGGATACCTGGGCAACGGTCGGCTCTTGCGCACAAATTGGAAAGAACGTTCATTTAAGTGGTGGCGTCGGTATCGGTGGTGTGCTGGAACCAGTGCAGGCCAACCCGACCATTATCGAGGACAACTGCTTCATCGGTGCGCGCTCTGAAATTGTCGAAGGCGTGATTGTAGAAGAGGGCGCTGTCATTTCGATGGGTGTGTACATTGGACAAAGCACCAAAATTTTCGATCGCGAAACTGGCGAAGTGCACTATGGTCGCGTACCGGCTGGCTCGGTGGTCGTGTCCGGCAACCTGCCCTCCAAGGAGGGCAGCTACAGCCTGTATTGCGCCGTAATCGTAAAAAAAGTGGATGCCAAAACCCGGGCAAAAGTCGGCATAAACGAACTGCTACGCGGAATTTAAAGCCTGATTTAACCCTGGGGGAAATTATGATCATTACACCTTTTTTACAGTTAGCTGCTGACAAACAGGCTTCTGATCTTTTTTTCTCCGCCGGTGCACCAATCAACATCAAACTCAATGGCGTGGTGATGCCAATAAACACAGAGAAACTTGATAGTGAAACGATCGAGCGCATCGCCTATGAAATAATGACACCGGAGCAAATTACGGCCTTCGAATCCAGCATGGAAATGAATTTTTCTTATCGTGTTTTGAATGCCGGAAATTATCGGGTCAATATTTTCCGCCAACGAGGCAGTATTTCGATGGTCATCCGTTATATTCGGTTCAGCATTCTTAATGTCGAGGAACTGAATCTGCCACCGATTTTAAACAAACTTATTATGGAAAGGCGTGGCCTTATATTGGTTGCGGGCGCGACTGGTTCGGGCAAATCCACCACAATGGCGGCCATGATTGAACATCGCAATAACACTGCCTTCGGCCATATCCTGACCATTGAAGACCCCATCGAATACCTGTTTCAACACAATAAATCTATTATTAATCAACGTGAAATCGGTACCGACACACTTTCCTATGGCAATGCTCTGGAAAATGCCATGCGCGAGACACCCGATGTGCTAATGATTGGTGAAATACGCGACCGTGAAACGTTTAAACATGCTTTAGTCTTTGCTCAGAGCGGTCATTTATGCTTATCCACGCTGCACGCCAATAATAGCTACCATACGCTGAACCGCATCGTAAATCTCTTCCCACAAGATGCACGTCGGGCTGTACTCGCCGATATGGCAATAAGCTTACGGGCAGTGATTTCACAACGTTTGGTACCCAACGTGCATGGCACGTTGGTGCCTGCTGTTGAAGTGTTACTCAATACTACCCTTATCTCAGAGATGATTAAAAATGATGAGCTCGACAAAATTCGTGATGCGATAGATCAAAGTGTATCGTTCGGTTCACAGACCTTTGAACAGGCCTTGTACAAGCTGTATAAAAAAGGTGAGATCACCAAGGAAGAGGCTTTACGCAACGCCGACTCAGCCAGCAATCTATCATCCTTGATTTCTTACTCATAGCCACCCATCAAATTGCAACCTACTTTTGCAATGTCACAATAATCGAAATAAAAAAATTTAAATATATTAATGGATTCGGCAAGATGAAATTGTATGGCATTGCAAATTGTGACACTGTCAAGAAAGCCCGGGCTTGGCTGGAACAGCATTGTACCGACTATCAATTTCACGATTTTAAAAAACAGGGGCTTGAACCAGAACTGGTGCAGTGCTGGCTGCAACAGATAGGCTGGGAAAATCTAATTAACCGCAAGGGTCTGACTTGGCGCGGTTTATCAGCAGAACAAAAACAAGTTATTAAGGACAACACTAGCGCATTACCACTGCTGCTGGAAAAAACCAGCGTCATTAAGCGCCCGCTATTGGAACAGGATGGCAAGTTGCTGCATATCGGCTTCGACGATATCAGCTACGAAAAAATTTTCAATTTTAAGTCTTAATTTATATATGTCCACTCTTGAGCTTGCCAAACAACTTATCGCCCGTCGTTCACTCACACCATTTGATGAAGGCTGCCTGGCTCTCATCTGCGCGCGCCTCGAACCACTTGGATTCAAGCTGGAAATGTTACGCTACGACAATGTGGACAACCTGTGGGCCCGGCGCGGCAGCAATGACCCCGTGGTATGTTTTGCCGGTCACACCGATGTCGTGCCAACCGGCCCGGTGGACCAGTGGCACAGCGAGCCATTCACGCCAACCATACGCGATGGCATGTTATATGGGCGCGGAGCGGCCGACATGAAGGGTTCACTGGCTGCCTTCGTTACTTCCATCGAACAATTTGTGGCAGCACACCCGGGCCATGACGGTTCAATTGCCTTGTTGCTGACTTCGGATGAAGAAGGTATAGCCGTGAATGGCACAGTTCGCGTGGTAGAGGTACTGCAAATGCGCGGCGAAAAAATGGATTACTGTATCGTGGGCGAACCTACCTCATCTACCAAAATCGGCGACACCATCAAAAACGGTCGACGCGGCTCGCTCTCAGGCAAACTTATCGTGAAAGGGGTGCAAGGCCACATCGCTTACCCGCACTTAGCCAAAAACCCAATCCATCTTGCCGCTCCGGCCATCGCCGATCTAGCCGCAATGGTATGGGATAATGGAAACACTTACTTCCCGGCTACAACTTGGCAGATTTCCAACATCCACAGCGGCACCGGGGCAACCAATGTTATTCCGGGCGCAGTGGAAATCGAATTCAATTTTCGTTTTTCAACAGCGAGTACTGTGGACGAACTGAAAGCCAAGACCCACGCCATTCTTGTTCAGCATGGGCTGAATTATGAATTAGCCTGGTCACTGTCCGGCAAGCCTTATCTCACTCCACGCGGCGATCTGGTAGATGCAGTTGGCGCTGCTATCAAGGAGGTAACGGGTATCGAAACCGAACTGTCTACCAGTGGCGGCACCTCGGATGGGCGCTTTATAGCTGATATCTGCCCTCAAGTGATTGAGTTCGGTCCGCTTAACGCAACGATACATAAACTCAATGAATGCGTATCCGTGACCGACTTGGATGTATTGTCCGAAATCTATTGCCGCACATTAGTCAATTTGCTGGTCAATAAAATATGAGTATGTTGCACCATTTTGACTGTACCAACGAACTTCACACCGTGCGTGACTGGCTCCGCTTTGCGGTAAGTGCATTCAACGAAGCAAAACTCAGTTTCGGACATGGCTCGGCTAACGCATACGATGAGGCAGCCTATCTTATTCTGCACACCCTGCATTTGCCACTGGACACACTTAATCCTTTCCTTGATGCACGACTCATTGCTGAAGAAAAAAATGCATTGCTCGCATTGCTCAAGCAGCGCGTAGAAAAACGAATTCCTGCCGCCTACCTGACGCATGAAGCTTGGTTAGGGGACTTCCGATTTTATGTAGACAAGCGCGTCATCGTGCCACGCTCCTTTATCGCTGAACTAATACGGGAACAATTTGCGCCTTGGATAGACGATACAAAGATCGTGACCAACGTGTTGGATCTATGCACTGGCAGCGGCTGCCTTGCCATTTTGGCTGCGCACGCTTTCCCAGATGCCATAGTAGATGCTGTTGATATTTCTCCAGCCGCCTTGGAAGTTGCACAACACAATGTTGCTGACTATGGCTTGGAAGACCGAATCAATATAATAAAGTCAGATCTATTTTCCAATCTGACGGGCAAGCAATACGACGTCATCATCAGTAACCCCCCTTATGTGGATACGCCATCCATGACCGCGCTACCGCCAGAATACCGACATGAGCCGCAACTCGCATTAGGCAGTGGCGCAGATGGGCTAGATGCTACACGCGAAATATTGAAACATGCGGCCGACTATCTCAATCCCAATGGATTGCTGGTGGTAGAGATCGGCCATAATCGGCCCGCACTCGAAGCCGTATACCCCAATCTGCCTTTCATGTGGCTTGAGGTATCAGCAGGAGACAAGTTTGTATTTATGCTGCGGCGCGAGGATTTAATTTGAAGCAGCCTCAATTTGATTTTATACTGGACTTGAAAAAGTTAGATTTATCGCGCTCATCGTAATCGATGAAAAAATGATCCCCCGTTGGCACTAGTGTTATTAAGACATAGAGTAGTTGAGATTGTTACGCAAGATATTCAGGCAAGCCCTTTGGGAATTGGGAATACTACATTTTCGCTAATCCCATCCAATTCACGGACACTTTCTGCACCCAGTTCTTGTAACCGTGCAATTACGTCCTGCACCAGTACTTCTGGGGCGGAAGCGCCGGCTGAGATGCCAATATGTAATTTTCCGGACAGCCATTCCGCTTTCAACTCTCCTGCATTATCAACAAGGTAAGCGGAAACGTTCATGTTATGCGCGACTTCGCGCAAGCGGTTGGAATTAGAGCTGCTGGGCGACCCCACCACGATGACCACATCGCATTGGTTAGCCAAATGCTTGACCGCATCCTGACGGTTTTGCGTTGCATAGCAAATGTCATTTTTACTGGGGCCTATGATGCCCGGAAATCGTGTCTTGAGCACCGAGATAATGGCAGCGGTATCATCCATGGACAGGGTAGTTTGAGTGACAAAGGCAACATTAGTTGGGTCTCTCACCTCCAGAAGCTGCGCATCTGCGGGCGACTCCACCAGATACATGCTACCGTCGCCCTGCCCCATCGTGCCTTCCACTTCGGGATGTCCAGCGTGTCCTATCATAATAATTTCCTTGCCCCGCTCGCGCAGGCGCGCAACTTCGCTATGCACCTTGGTTACCAGCGGGCAAGTTGCGTCGAATACCGTGAACCCACGTGCGGCCGCTTCGCTTCGTACCGCTTGCGATACACCATGTGCGCTGAAAATGAGGATACTGCCCGCTGGCACATCGGCTAAATTATCAATGAACACTGCGCCTTTTTTTCGCAAGTTAGCAACCACAAACTCGTTGTGGACTACTTCGTGACGCACATAAATTGGGGCACCATGCAGAGTCAGTGCGCGCTCGACCATTTCGATTGCGCGATCAACGCCAGCACAGAAACCACGGGGATTGGCGAGTAATAGTTCCATTTCATCCCTTCAATTAATAGTGACTTATTGCTTGTGTATCATGCAAAGGCAGCGCTGCTATTTTTTTGCGCTGAAACCTGATTTTAGAAATCATCCTAATTTGTTATTCCCGCGAAGACAGAAGCATCCTATGTTTTTTTTGTAAAACTTTCCCACAGCAATAAACCCGCACCACAGGTGACTGCTGAATCGGCAATGTTAAAAGCTGGAAAGTGATAAGTGTTCCAGTAAAAATCCAGGAAGTCCACTACATAGCCGTAAGCAGCTCGGTCTATCAGGTTACCCAGTGCGCCACCTAGTATCAACGTCAGAGCAAAACAAAACAGTTTGTCCTGCTTATGTTTGCGCAGTAACCAAATTATCCACACCGAAGCAGTCGCGGCGATGGCGCTGAATAACCAACGTTGCCAGCCTCCTGCATTACTGAGAAAGCTGAACGCCGCACCACTGTTGTGCACAAGCACCAAGTTAAAAAAATTTGTCACCGCCATGCTTTCGCCATAGACAAAAATCTGGCTTATCCACAGCTTGGTGATCTGATCAAGGATGATTATGAATGTTGCCAAACTTAACCAGTGACTTAACCCCACACCTTCCTCACCTGGCTTCGTCATTCTTTTCCCGTAAGAGGTAGGGAAGAATTAAATTCTTGCTTAAGCATACTTCCGCACCTCGCCGTCACCCAATAAATTACTGACGCAGCGCCCACACAGAGTAGCGTTTTGAGGATCGTTGCCTACGTCGGCACGGTAATGCCAGCAACGTTCGCACTTGATATTCACGCTCGGCGTCACTTCAATGCGCTCTTCCGCTTCGGATGTGACGCGATGCATGGTAGCACGCGAAGTTATCAGCACAAATCGTAGGTCATCACCAAGACGAGCCAGTACATCGAAATTTTCACCGGCTGCGTAAATTTTCACTTCGGCGGCCAGCGCTTGGCCAATTAGCCCGGCAGCGCGCACCTCTTCGATGTGCTTATTTATTCTGGCACGCCAATTACAAATTATTGTCCAATTTTGTTCTAATACTTGATTGTCTGTTTTCGGCAAGTCTGGTAAGGCAAGCCATATCTGCTGAAACACGCTCACGTCCCGCTGGGCACTCAATATCTCCCACGCTTCTTCTGCGGTGAAGCTGAGGATCGGAGCAATTAATCTAACCAGGCTATGACTAATATGGTGTAGTGCATTCTGCGCTGAACGTCGTGCGTGTGAATTTTGCGCCGTAGTGTAGAGACGGTCTTTGAGAATATCCAAATAGAATCCGCCCAGTTGCTCGGAACAAAAGGTCTGCAATTTTTGTACGACAAGATGGAATTCGTAGCGCTCGTAATCATCTTTAACTTCTTTCTGCAATCGGCTTACCAGCGCCAGTGCATAGCGGTCAATCTCCAGCCATTCAGCTACGGGTAAGGCATCTCGATCCACATCGAAATCGGCAGTGTTCGCCAATAAAAAACGTAATGTGTTACGGATGCGGCGGTAGCTTTCAATCACACGCTTAAGAATCTCATCTGAGATAGTCATCTCGCCGGAGTAGTCAGTGGATGCAGCCCACAGGCGCAAAATATCCGCACCCAGCGTATCAAAAATTTTCTGCGGTGCGATGACATTACCCTTGGACTTGCTCATCTTATGTCCATGGCCATCCACCACAAAACCATGGGTCAGCAGCGCATTGTAGGGTGCGCAGCCATTCATGGCGCAGGAGGTAAGCAGTGAAGACTGAAACCAGCCGCGATGTTGATCCGACCCTTCCAGATACAAATCAGCCGGGAATGATAAATCTTTACGTCGTTGCAACACTGATGCATGGGTGGTACCGGAATCGAACCATACGTCCAGCGTGTCGGAAAGTTTGCGGTATTGTGCCGATTCTTCACCCAACAATTCTTCGGCCTCCAACGAAAACCACGCTTCGATACCCTGCTGCTCGACGCGCTGCGCGACCTGCTCGATCAATTCAAGCGTTCGCGGGTGCAACTGCGTGGTTACGTTGTGGACGAAGAACGGCATCGGCACACCCCAATTACGCTG
>JBKJQT010000126.1:0-7163 GCA_046593855.1 Candidatus Nitrotoga sp.
TGACGGGCGATAAGAATATCTGCAAAGCGAATACCCAGCTCATCCTGATCGAATATATAGGTTTCCAAGTTGATGTGATCCTTGGCCGCGCTGATCGCCTCGATCATCGCGGCCATAGTTTGCGGCCCATCGAAAAGCAAGGTAACTTTGTTGCCGGCGATCAGAGGACTGCCGGTAGCCGCTTCTTCCAGCGCCGCCAGCGCTGCGACATCCACGTGTGAATTGCGCCAGCGTTGGGCTAGTAGGGAATTCGATTTCTTTACGCTGAGGGTGCCGTACGCATTAGTCACCGTTGGACTCTCCGGCGCTACCAACGAACTTTTGAGATACCGCACTTCAGGAAGTGCTGCGCAGGCAGTGGTCAGCAGACCGATCGCGACCACGCTGGCAAAACGGAAAATCCAGTTAAAACGAACAACGCAGTCCATGAGGCGCTCCGAGTGTTAATAAGGATTTAAAGGAGATGTTGAAAAGGGATGCTACCCTTATATTTTCCATCTTCTGCCTTTCTTGTCCGAGCTTGTGAGCGAAACTCAAGATTAGCTTATTTACTTGGCCGTAATCAACGCGATCATTGCTATAACGGCGCTAACAATAGCTATAAAAATGACTCTTCGGGCAAGTTTGTTGGCTTCTAAAGCTGCTGCCGCTGCGTCCTTGGCGGCTTCACTTGCTGTCTTAGCTACGTCTAAAGTCTCATCTGCATAATCAATCATGCGCTCATATTCTAAGTCCTTTACCCATGCCGAAGTATAGTCATAGCGCTTATCCCCATGCTTGCCATATGTACCGTTATGTAGATTATGCAAAATCTCACGTTCGCCAATATCGGCAAGCAATCGATGGTTTAAACAAAATTGCGCAAGTGCAATGTCTCCTTCTTGCTCGGTCTCCTTGGGTCTAATTGAGCGTAAATTTTTTTGTTTTTCTTTTCTTTGCCGCTCCAAGTGCTCGGGTGTCGGTATGAACACTGCATTGCTGGTATCAGGTAATAAATTTTTCTTATTGAACAATTAGTTCTCCGCTCGAGTGATTAATTTTAAATAGTAACTCACACAGACACACCGCTAGATAAACAACTGAAAGGAAAATATATAAAATTAAAAAACAAAGAAAAGAATAGATATTGGAGGTTTTAGCCAGCATTTTCAGAAACGTTGAACTCCTTTTTTTGCCATCTTACCTCAGTGCATTATAGTTGACAGCTACTCTATCACTCGCTAAATTCCATACCTTAGCAATTCAGTCAACCAAAGGAAAAAATCATGGCTGTTCTCGTCGGTAAGCTTGCCCCCGATTTTACTGCTGTTGCGGTGATGAGTAATAATGAAATAAACGAAACTTTTAACTTAACTAACCACTTGGAAGGCAAGTATGGTGTAGTGTTCTTTTACCCACTGGACTTTACTTTCGTGTGTCCCTCCGAATTAATTGCATTCGATCATCGTCTAAACGACTTTAAAGAACGTAAAACTGAAGTAATCGGGGTTTCCATTGATTCACAGTTCACACATCTGGCTTGGAAAAATACGCCCATTAATAAGGGCGGTATCGGTCAGGTGCGCTACCCTCTTATAGCCGATATTAAACATGACATTTGTCGTGCGTATGACGTTGAACACAATGATGGAGTGGCCTTCCGCGGTTCATTTCTGATAGATCGTGACGGTGTGGTACGCCACCAGGTGGTGAATGATTTACCGCTGGGTCGCGATATTGATGAGATGCTGCGCATGGTAGATGCATTGCAATTTCACGAGGAGCATGGAGAGGTTTGTCCCGCTGGATGGAGCAAGGGCAAAGCTGGAATGGATGCCTCTTCTGAGGGCGTCGCGAAGTACTTGGCCGAGAACGCCGAAAAGTTATAAGCACTTATTTTCAAGTTACGTAAAGGCTCCCTCGGGAGCCTTTTTATTGATCTCAATCGCAGCCAAGGACTGCTACAATTCGACCCTCCTGTTACGATTTCGCAAGGCGCTTATGCTGATCTGGCTTGTCATTCTTTATCTGATGATTTCTATCGGAATTGGCTTGTATGCCGCCACCCGCGTACACAATGTCAAAGATTATGTGATGGCCGGTCGGCACTTGCCGCTATATGTTGTAACTGCCACCGTGTTTGCTACCTGGTTCGGTGCGGAAACAGTGTTGGGAATATCAACAAAGTTCGTCCAGCAAGGCTTGAGAGGAATAGTTGAAGACCCTTTCGGTGCCAGCATGTGCCTGATTTTGGTGGGGACATTCTTCGCTGCCAAGCTCTATAAAATGAACCTGATTACCATCGGCGAATATTACCGGAAACGCTACGATCGCTCGGTGGAGGTACTTACCAGCCTGGCTATAATAGCTTCATATTTGGGGTGGGTATCAGCGCAAATTACAGCGCTGGGCCTGGTATTCTCGTTCGTCACTCAAGGTGCGATTTCGCCCAGTGAAGGTATGGTGGTTGGTGCTGGCATCGTGCTGATTTACACCCTGTTCGGTGGCATGTGGTCAGTGGCGTTGACAGATGCTTTCCAAATGACGATTATCGTTGTCGGCATGTTGTACTTGACTTGGCTGCTGTCTGGTATAGCAGGAGGGGCAGGAATAATCATAGACCATGCCACACAGGCTAATAAGCTAATTTTCTGGCCGCAGCTGGAAACCAGAGATGTACTTGCATTCATCGGCGCAGCGGTAACCATGATGCTAGGTTCCATCCCACAGCAGGACGTATTCCAGCGCGTAATGTCAGCAAAAAATGAACAAACTGCCGTA
The DNA here is from genome assembly GCA_046593855.1 of Candidatus Nitrotoga sp. Taxonomy (GTDB): domain Bacteria; phylum Pseudomonadota; class Gammaproteobacteria; order Burkholderiales; family Gallionellaceae; genus Nitrotoga. Next base: position 2,761 of record JBKJQT010000126.1, read on the forward strand.
CAGGGTGCGCTACTCGGTGGCATCCTGTATTTTCTGTTCGCCTTCATTCCCATTTTTCTGGCTTATTCCGCCACGTTGATTGATCCCATAATGGTCGCCACGTTGATCGACAAAAATGCGCAGTTGATTCTGCCTACGCTGATCATGAGCCACACGCCGGTGTTCGCACAGGTGATGTTCTTTGGTGCACTGCTTGCCGCCATTATGAGCACTGCCAGCGGCACTTTACTGGCACCATCAGTGACCTTTACCGAGAATATCCTGAAAGGCATTATCGGCCACCAGAGTGATCGACATTTTTTGTGGACCATGCGCCTGGTCGTTGTATGTTTCACCGTGACCGTCACCTTGTTTGCGCTAAAATCTACATCGAGTATTTATTCGATGGTGGGGAACGCCTACAAGGTGACCTTAGTGGCAGCATTCATTCCGCTGGTGTGCGGCCTGTATTGGAAGCGCGCGAACACGCAAGGTGCGTTGTTTGCAATTGCTGCGGGCCTGTCTTCATGGTTATTGCTTGAAATTTTTAATCCTGAAGGACTGTGGCCACCGCAACTAGCGGGCTTACTGATGAGTGCATCTGGCATGTTGGTCGGCTCTCTGCTCCCTGATTTGAAGCGCCGCCGCCATGCTGCTCATCAAATTGAATAACGGACATGGCCGTCATACTGCTGTCACAATTCTGTCATACCATCGCAATTTGTTTGTCATATGAACGACGGAGAAATAATGACCGCTAATATTCTGGTAGTGGAAGACGAACCTGCGATACAGGAACTGCTGGCGTTCAACATAGCGCAATGTGGCTACCGCGCAATCGGGGCATTTGATGCCGATGGCGCCTGGACGCACATCAACCATGCGCTGCCGGATCTAATCCTGCTTGACTGGATGCTGCCCGGTAGCAGTGGCGTGGAACTGGCACGCCGTCTGCGCGCCGATCAACGTACACGTAACATTCCCATTATAATGCTGACTGCACGTACCGACGAACGCGACAAAATTATGGGGCTGGAGTCAGGTGCAGATGACTACATAACCAAACCATTTTCGCCGCGTGAATTGATGGCTCGTATCCGTGCTGTGTTACGCCGCCGCGCGCCACAAATGAGTGATGAAACAGTCACTGCGGGTGGGCTGGAATTATCACCGGCGATGCATCGTATTAACGCTAATGGAGCAATGATTGATCTAGGACCAACCGAGTTTCGGTTGTTACATTTTTTTATGACCCATCCCGAGAGAGTCTATAGTCGTTCGCAGCTGCTCGATCAAGTTTGGGGCGATCATGTATTTGTGGAAGAGCGCACAGTGGATGTGCACATTCGCCGACTACGCCAGGCGCTTGAACCCTCCAGCCTCGACAGGCTAATTCAGACTGTTCGCGGCAGCGGCTACCGTTTCTCATGCAATTAATTTGGATGGGTAAATCGTAGCCATAATTCATCCCGTCAATTGCAGCCTGTTTGCATCCTGCCGGTATGTAGTTTTCTACCGCTTCGCACATCCGAAGTAATGGCGCAGCGTAATTTTTAAAGGCTACACCATGTTTGATTTTTGGCGGCGTGCACTTTTTTTTCCATTTACCTTTCTGATTCTCTCTTTGCTAGTGTGGGCAACAGTTGGAGCGTTACCCGCTACCTTATTCTTTAGTGTGTCTCTGCTGATACATCTAGTTCTTCACTTGCGCCAGCTCGAAGCACTTGATTACTGGCTGGGCGATTCTGATGAGCGTAGGGTGCCTGATGGTCCGGGGATGTGGGAAGAGGTATTTACGCGGCTGAACAGGATGGTACGTCAACACCGCAAAGAACACGAGCAACGTGTCGCGGCGTTACAGCACATGGAACAGGCTACCTCGGCACTGCCAGAAGGAGTGACCATCCTCGATGAAGCCTACCGCATTGAATGGTGTAACCCGCTTGCCGGACAACATTTTGGCCTGGACTGCAAGCGCGACATCGGCCAACAAATCACTTATCTGGCGCGTCAGCCTGAATTCGTGCAGTACCTCGCGCTGCACGAATTCAGTGAACCGCTGGTTCTTTACGGTGCGCGGCAGGATGGGCTGACGCTGTCCATTAAACTGATCCCCTACGGCAACAACAAGCTGCTATTGATCAGCCGCGACATTACTCATCTGGAACGCATTGAAATCATGCGCCGTGATTTTGTCGCTAATGTGTCACATGAGCTACGCACACCGCTGACCGTAGTCAACGGTTTTGTTGAGACCCTCCACGACATGCCCAACCTTGAAAACAGCATGTCACGCCGCGCGCTGCACCTTATGGGCGAACAAACGCACCGCATGGAACGGCTGGTAGACGATTTACTTACCTTATCAAAGCTGGAGGACGCACTCAATACCTTGCAGGAAGAAGCCGTGGATGTATCCGGGCTTTTACGCAAGCTACATCAAGAGGGACAATCTTTGAGTGCGGGGAAACACACTTTACGGCTAGAACTGACCAGTAATTGCGCTCTGCTTGGCAACGCCGACGAGTTGCGTAGCGCCTTCGGTAATTTGATATCAAATGCAATCCATTACACCCCGCAAGGAGGCGAGATTTTGGTGAGCTGGCAAGAGCATGACGACCGGCCAGTTTTCAGTGTGCAGGACAGCGGCAGCGGCATCGCCCCGCAACACATTCCGCGTCTGACCGAGCGTTTTTATCGGGTAGACCGCAGTCGCTCACGAGAAACCGGAGGCACAGGTCTAGGGCTGGCCATTGTCAAGCACATAGCCAGCCGCCATCAAGCGCGACTTGAGATTGCCAGCGTAGAAGGAAAGGGCAGCACCTTCAGCATGGTATTTTCGGCCAGTCGACGCCTGTCATTGCCAGCGTAAGAAGCTGTTCCCACTTTGTAACGCCATTCCATGCCAAGGCCGGATATTCCATAATATCTCTCACATTCAGGCCAAGTTTTTAACATACCATGCCATCGATTCTTCCAAACCCTGGGCAATACAGTGACCAGGCGCATAATCCAGAAAAGACTCGGCTTTTGAAATATCTGCTTGAGAATGGCGCACATCACCCGCACGAAAATCACGGTAAACTGGTTTAAATTCTTTTAAATGGAGAAAGTGCGGTAGGAGCAATTTTCGGCATTGATCAAAGAGGTTATTGAGCGTAGTTCTATCCCCGACAGCGATATTGTAAACTTGATTGGTGGCAGCGATATCCTCTACAGTCGCGGCAAGAAGATTGGCTTGCACGGCGTTGTCGATATAACAAAAGTCGCGGCTGGTTTCTCCGTCGCCATTGATATAAACAGGCTTATTCTTGATCATACTGGCCACCCACTTCGGAATTACCGCTGCGTAGGCACCATTTGGATCCTGGCGACGTCCAAAAATGTTGAAATAGCGCAATCCAATTGTGTGAAATCCATAACATCGACTAAACACATCGGCATAAAGCTCATTCACATACTTTGTCACTGCATAAGGCGACAAAGGCTTGCCTATTAAAGTTTCAACCTTGGGCAACCCTGGATGATCACCATAAGTTGAACTTGAAGCCGCATATACAAAGCGCTTTACCGCAGCATCGCGCGCCGCCACCAGCATGTTGAGAAACCCCGAAATATTATTTTCGTTAGTAAGAATAGGATTCTCAAGCGATCGAGGCACCGAACCGAGCGCCGCCTGATGCAGTACATAATCTACACCTGACACCGCCTCTCGACAAACACCTAGATCGCGAATATCCCCCTCAATGATACGAAACCGAGCCCATTGCTGCGGCGTAACGCAATGCTGTACCTCCTCCAGGTTCTCTCTATAACCAGTAGCAAAATTATCCAAGCCTATAACATGCTGCTCAAGCCGGAGAAGTGTCTCCACCAAGTTGCTCCCAATAAATCCAGCCGCTCCCGTAACCAGCCAAACACGAGGTTCATGCGGAAGACGCTGCTTAAGAGCTTGAAAAGCGGTCATCATTATTCCTCACACATACCAAAGAGTCATACCGCATACCTTTGACTACCATCGAATTAACAGCGCGAATTTGTCGCTCGCATATACAAATTATTTGTAATTAAAATTGAAGAATTCGGAACATTTCTAAACAGCAACCGCGTACGACTTAAATCGCAGATAGAAACTATCCATGTCGAATTCTACCTTAGCTCAACTTCATTTCACACTTTCCATCCAGGTTTAGCATCCGTGTCGAATTTTTATCAGCGGTGGCCATTCGGCTTAAATAAAAGAGCTTGCGATCTCTTTAAGGATAGCTCTAAACATTCACTGTCTCTGTAATGGTAAGCGCAGCTGAGTTGTAGTGGTCTAATGAAAACGGACACCTCGATAGGATTATTATTCACCTAGAGAGGAGCAGCAATGACAAAACAACGCCAGCATTACGAAACCGCTTTCAAACTCGAAGTAGCAC
>JBKJQT010000129.1:0-4835 GCA_046593855.1 Candidatus Nitrotoga sp.
GATTAATACGATGAGTTGATAATGTCGCTCGATTAAAGAAATTTAATAGGACGCCGATAATTTGTATAACGTCCTGCATGAATTAAGGTTAGAGGGAGCACTCCCTTTTTCGCAAAAAATGAAATAGTGATTATTTATAACCTTTCATTCTGTACTGAGTGCATACGATAAGTTTAAACACGTAAAGTGTGGCAAGGAATTTATGGGAATCGGTATCTTCGGGAGTGGAGTCAGCGCATTGAATGCAGCCCAAATTGGGTTGTCGACCACTCAACACAATATTGCCAATGTTAATACACCCGGTTTTAATCGGCAGGAGGTCGTGCTAGGTACACGCTTACCCCAAGCTGCTGGAGCAGGATTTATTGGCCAGGGAGTAGATGTCAATACGGTCAAAAGATCGTATAACGAATTTCTTTCTAATCAGGTTATGCAGGGGCAGGCGCAAGCCAGTCAATTGGCGACTTATTACCAGCAAATCGGACAAATCAATAATATGCTGGCCGATCCCGATGCTGGCCTGTCGCCTGCAGTGCAGGGTTTTTTCAGCGCGATAAATGATGTTGCCAGCTCCCCTGGGTCGTTAGCCGCGCGGCAAGCCATGCTGGGAACCGCACAGTCACTGGTGTCGCGGTTTCAGTCGTTAAATCAGCGCATGAGTGATATTAATAGCGGTATCAATGGCCAGATTACCAGTAGCGTAACGACTATTAATAGTTATGCGCAGCAGATTGCATCGATAAACAAGAATATCGTTCTGGCACAAGCGGCATTCAATGGGCAGCCGCCTAATGACTTGTTAGACCAGCGTGACCAGCTCATTTCGCAGTTGAATCAGGAAACTCAGGCGACTGTTGTTAAGCAAGGCGATGGTAGTTTTAACGTATTCATTGGAGCCGGTCAATCGCTGGTAGTGGGTGAACAAGCTATAACTTTGCAGGCTGTTCAATCGCTCAGTGATCCTTCCAGGATTGAAGTGGCGTATGGTTCAGGTGCAAGCATTACTCGCCTGCAGCAAAATAGTTTTCAGGGTGGAAATCTGGCGGGGCTTATAGCCTTCCGCAGCCAGTCTTTGGAGGTCGAACAAAATGCCTTGGGTCGGGTTGCCATGGTATTGGCAGATACGTTTAATCAACAGCATAAGCTTGGACAGGATCTAAGTGGCAACATGGGCGGCAATTTCTTTACTCAGCCTGTGCCTTTAGTTAATAGCAACACAGCAAATGCGGGCACCGCTACTATTAGCGCCAGCATTGCCAGCTCTTCAGCGTTGACCGGCAGCGATTATTCGCTGCGATTTAATGGTGGCAGTGCTTATACGTTGACACGTCTTTCAGATAATACAATTACCACCTTGGCTACTTTGCCACAAACGGTGGACGGTCTTACGATCGCCACCACTGTGGGAGCAGTGACAGGCGATCGTTACACGATACGCCCGACCGTAAATGGAGCACGCGACATTGCTGTTGCCATCAGTGACCCCTCCAAAATTGCAGCTTCGGTGCCAATTCGTACTAATGCATCATTGGCTAATATTGGTTCGGGGCGCATTAGTGGGGGCACGGTAAATGCGATTCTTCCGGTCAATGCTAATTTGCAGCAGCCTGTCAGCATTGTTTTCGATAGCCCACCGACTACATTCACCGTGACAGGCGTAGGTGTGCCGGGCTCACCGGTTGCAGGGGTGGCTTACACTGCGGGCTCAGATGTCACCTATAACGGATGGACCATACAGATCATCGGTGCCCCTGTTGCTGGGGACACCTTCTCGGTGGCAAGCAATACCAACGCTACAGCAGACAACCGTAATGCACTGCTGCTGGCGAGCTTGCAAACCAAAAATACAGTTGCAGGTGGAACTGCTTCTTATCAGGGCGCTTATGCGCAATTGGTCAGTCAAGTGGGGAATAAAACACGCGAACTGGAAACGATTAGTTTGGCGCAAATCAGCATGGTAAATCAGCTTATCCAAACGCAACAATCAGTCTCCGGAGTGAATCTGGATGAGGAAGCAGCCAACCTGATTCGTTATCAGCGTGCTTATCAAGCTGCGGGTAAAGCGATCCAGATTGCCGGTACTTTGTTTGATACTTTATTAAGTCTAGGAAAGTAGAAAGCCATGCGTATTAGCACCAGCACTATTTACAATGCCAACGTAAGTTTGCTTAATCAGCAGCAGGCACAACTGCTGCACACACAACAGCAGATTGCCACTCAGCGGCGCATCCTCACTCCAGCAGATGATCCGATTGCTTCAGCTCGTGCACTGGACGTATCGCAAGCGGACGCTTCCAATTCACAATATGCGACCAACCGAAATGCTGCACTGCATTCCACCTCGATGAGTGAGGGAGTTTTGCAAAGCGTAACGAGCTTGCTGCAGGACGTCAGAACTGTAGCAGTCAATGCGGGTAACGGGGCGCTAAATAATTCGGACAAGCAAACTCTTGCGACGGATTTGAGTGGGCGTCTGGAAGATCTAATGGCGTTGGCAAATAGTACGGATGGGGAAGGTAATTATCTGTTTTCTGGTTTTCAAGGCAGAACACAGCCTTTCGCCAACACCAATACTGGTGTCCAGTATCAGACCGACGATGGTCAACGCATGATTCAGGTCAGTAGTTCAAGACAATTGGCGGCGAGTGATTCCGGCGCAGATATTTTTATGCGCATCAAGAATGGCAATGGAACCTTTACTACCCAGGCGGCACCTGCGAATGTCGGGAGTGGTATTGTCAGCTCAGGAGTGGTTACTAATCCCACGTTGCTTACTGGAAATAATTATCAGGTGACATTTAGTGTGGTCGCTGGTGTGACAACTTATGGTGTGACCAATACCACGCCGGGGGCATTGGTGCCGGTGCCAGTAGCAGCCGGCACTCCTTATGTCAGCGGACAAATAATCAGTTTTGATGGCTTGCAGCTTGATGTTACAGGGGCACCGGCTAGCGGTGATGTATTCACCGTAGCGCCCAGCACCAACGAAAGTATATTCAAGACTATCTCCAATTTGATTACTGCTTTGAGAACGCCTGGTCCACTGGGGGGGGCGGCTGCAGCAGCGATAATTGGTCTGGATCGCGGCATGGATAATGTGTTGACAGTGCGCGCCTCATTAGGGGTTCGTCTGCAGGAGTTGGATGCTCTGCAAAGCGCAGGTGAAAGTTTGGGGGTGCAGTACAAACAAACGCTATCGCAACTGCAGGATCTGGATTTAAATAAGGCCATTAGCGATCTTACCCAGCAAAAAACCAGCCTGGAAGCTGCGCAGAAATCTTTTTTGGCTGTGTCTGGGTTGTCTCTTTTTAATTATATGTAGAAACTCTGCCCTCAAGTTTTTACATTGCCAGTTGCGCTATGTTGAATGAAGTAGTAATCATCTTTCAATTTCCCGCAAAAAAAGTAGCGCTCCCACAGAAAAAATGCATCCATTCGTCCTGAGCTTGTCGAAGGATGAGCGAATTTGATTTCATCTAACGAGAAACTGCTATTTAGTCGCCTTTCATTATGGCTGCTTGCTATTCATTTTGTACTTCTAGAAAAATTACCCCTACGAATCATAATTTAGTGCTGTTTTAGTATTAAAGATTCTTTAAAAATTGCCGCTACATATTTGAGAATTTCATCTTTAAATTAAAGTTAAAAAGAAAGTGGGGGGGACGAAATTATGGCAGTGAAAAAAATTAATTCGACAGCACGTAAGTCTACAGCAACATTCTGCTGGGGAATTGCTTTAGGAATTGGTGTTGTCGGCGCCTCCCTGTTGCTTATTCTGGGTGAAATGGGCTGGGCTAATATTGTGTCTGCTGTCGTTCTGATCGGAATATCAGTAGCTGCTGGAGAATGGGGTACTCGACGTCATCGCACCTTGCTTAAGCTAGCCGTAGCACAAGAGATGGTCAATGCCAAAGCAAGATTTGAAATCGAGCTTGCGAATGCCGTTGTAGGTGGTTTGGAAGAGGTATGTACTGAGGTGGTGCCTATTTGGTCCAGGCAAGTCGAAACTACTCGTAACCAAACCGAAACAGCCATCATGGACTTGGCCAATCGTTTTGTTGGCATTAATGCAAAGCTGGAGGCATCGGTACGTGCTTCGCAAAGCGCCGCTGGTGACCTGGCAGGTAATGCAGAGGGTGGAGCATTGGCAGTTATGACACAAAGCGAGTCATCGCTGACCAGTGTGATTGACACTATTAGGGAAGCGCAGCATAGCCGCAACGATATGCTGGAACAAGTTAGAAGCCTCAATGATTACACTGGCGAACTGAGAGCTATGGCGGTCAAGGTGGCGGAGATTGCCGCTCAAACAAACTTACTCGCTTTAAATGCCGCAATCGAAGCTGCGCGTGCCGGAGAAGCAGGACGTGGGTTCGCTGTGGTAGCGGACGAAGTGCGCAAACTATCCAGTCTTTCCAGTGAAACTGGTAAAAAAATGTCAGGTACCGTTGATATTATCAGCAACGCCATCACCAGCGTATTCAAGATCGCTGAAAGTTCTTCTGAACATGATACAAAATCAGTTGCCAGCTCTGAATTGATTATTCAACAGGTTCTACAAAGCTTTAGTAACGTCACTTCGCATTTGTCAGACTCGGCGGAACTGCTGCAACAGGAAAGTGCAGGTATTCGCAATGAATTATCCGACGTGCTGGTTTCGCTTCAATTCCAGGATCGCGTCAGCCAGATACTGGTTCATGTGCGCAACAATATGGAAAAGCTGCACCAGCATTTGCAGCAATACAAAAAAGATCGGGCGGCGTCAGTCCCGATTAAGCACATCGATATCAAGTCATGGTTGGCGGAGATGGAGGCGCTCTATGCTACCCAAGAGC
>JBKJQT010000131.1:0-3212 GCA_046593855.1 Candidatus Nitrotoga sp.
CGGCTGATAGCAATCAACAACCATGCGATTAGCGGGAACAATTATCCCGAGGCGCGCGCCCGTGCGCTAGTGGAGCGTGAGTTCAATTTATCCTGGTCAGATCATTTACCAACTGATAATGCCTTGGTACAGGGGGCATGGTGGAAGCAGGGCGCGTCATCGGTGTTGTCGGTAGAAGAGGGTATAGCCAAAACGTTGGGTATTAATATGGGCGACACCCTGACTTACGACGTGGCGGGCAGCCCGTTCAGTGCGCAAGTGGTAAACCTGCGCAAGGTCCAGTGGGATTCCATGCAGGTAAATTTTTACGTAATCACTGCGTCCAATATGCTGATAGATTATCCGGCCAGTTATTTGACCAGCTTCTATTTGCCAGCTGATAAGGCGCAGGCAAGCGATGCGTTGATCAAAGCCTTCCCCAACCTGCTGCTGATAGATACCGATGCGGTGATTGAACAAGTGCGCCAAATCATGGACCAGATAGCCCAAACCATGAGCGCGGTCTTCCTGTTTACCCTGTTGAGCGGCTTGGCTGTGCTATATGCCGCGCTGCTAGCTACGCAAGATGAACGCATTCATCAGGCCGCCATCCTGCGCACATTGGGGGCCGATAGTCGCTATTTGCGGCGATTGCATTTGACCGAGTTTGCTGTGCTGGGCGCATTGAGTGGCCTATTCGCAGCAGCAGGTGGAACCTTGCTCGGCTGGGTGCTGGCAATTAAAGTTCTGGAAATCCCTTATCATTCCAGCGCGTTAATCTGGTTGGTTGGTGTGGGGGGTGGGATCGTTACGGTGACCTTGGCAGGATGGTTGGCTACACGGCGTGTGGTGCAAATGTCACCGTTACAGGTGTTGCAATCTGTTTAAGCAAAGATGGGAAAGTGAAGAAGCTCATCAGGGGCTATAAAGGTGCATTCAATATGGGGAACAGATCCTGCAGTATAAACAAATTTCGTTTATACAAAACTCAGGGCACACTCACGCGTTGAGTAAGAATTGTGCTTTGGCATGCCCTTGACTAGCTGCTTTTTTAAGCCATTCAATGGCTTTTGCAGCGTCTTTAGGTACGCCTTCACCATCTCGATACATCAAGCCTAGATTGTATTGTGCTTCGATATGCTGTTGAGCCGCCGCTTTCTGGAGCCACTCAATGGCTTTAACAGCGTCTTTGGGTACGCCTTCACCATTTCGATATATCATGCCTAGATTGTATTGCGCTTCGGTATGTTGCTGAGCAGCTGCTTTCTGAAACCACTCAATAGTTTTGGCAGCATCTTTGATAACACCTTCGCCATTGGAGTACATCCAGCCAAGGTTATATTGCGCTTCAATATGCCCTTGAGCCGCTGCCTTTTGATACCACGCTATCGCTTTCGTAACGTCCTTGGGTACGCCTTCGCCGTAGGCATATATTACGCCAAGAAAGAATTGTGCTTCAGCATGCCCTTGAGTAGCTGCTTGCTGGAACGACTCAATTGCTTTAGCGGAGTCCTTGGATATTCCCTCACCTTTGGCATACATTACGCCAAGGAAGAATTGCGCTTCGACGTGCCCCTGAGCAGCTGCTTTTTGAAACCATTCGAAACTCTTGGCAGCATCCTTGGGCACGCCTTCACCCTTAGAGTATATCCAACCTAAATTGTATTGCGCCTCAGCAACTCCCTGTGCAGCAGATTTCTGTAGCAACAGAAATGGATCTTTGGGTGTTGATTCTTTTTTCTGCACATAAGGCGTAGCAGCTTTGATCTTATTGCCAGCCGCCTGCGCTCCAGAATTAGCAAGTATTAGCAATAATGTAGCTAGCAAAGGAATCGAGAGGTCGGCCATTTTACTCAATGACAACGGATGGATTTGTAGTTGCGCTGAAAATCATCAACCGGCAAAAGCAGGGATAAAGCATCAATTTTTTATTTTTGATATTGCCGAGATGCTTAATGCAACATCAATGATTTCTGCACTGCCACTGCGCATACCGTTATCAATGCGCTGGGCATAATACCCAAGGCTAATATCGCCAGCCCATTAATGGAAATCAGCAGGCCGTTGTCAGGCTGGATGGAAATCGGCAGATGAGTTTCTGGGGCATCGAAATACATTAACTTGACGATACGCAGATAATAAAATGCGCCTATTAATGAGAACAGCACCGCTATCACAGCAAGAGAAACGTACCCGGCGCCCACTACTGCCTGTAAAACAGAAAATTTGGCGTAGAAGCCTGCCGTTGGGGGTACACCTGCCATCGAGAACATTAGTATAAGCATCATGAAAGCGAGCCACGGGCTGCGCTGGTTAAGTCCCTTAAAGTCGTCTAGTTTGTCAGCCTCGAAACCTTCACGTGATAACAGCATGATCATACCGAAACCACCAAGGCTCATTAACACATAAATCACTACGTAGAACATGGCGGAACTGTAACCATCGATGCTGCCACTTAATACGCCTAGCAAAAAAAAGCCCATATGTGCGATAGTGGAGTAAGCCAGCATGCGTTTAAGGTTAGTCTGTGCAATTGCCGTAATGTTGCCAATGGCCATAGACAGTACAGCGAGGATAGCTAGCATACCGGACCAGTGCATCACCAGCGGTTGCAAGCCGTCTACCAAAATACGCATAACGAAAGCGAAGACGGCTAACTTGGGTGCGGAGCCGATCAGCATGGTTACAGCAGTGGGTGCGCCGTGGTAAACGTCTGGCACCCACATGTGAAATGGAACGGCACCAAGCTTGAAAGCTAGGCCCGCTACAATGAATACCAGGCCGAACACGAGCAGTGTCTTGTTTTCCACACCGTGCGTGATGGCATCGGAGATCGCCGCAACGCCAAGCGTGCTGGTAGCGCCATATAACATGGACATTCCGTACAATAGCAAGCCGGACGCAAGTGCGCCTAGAATGAAATATTTCATCGCTGCTTCAGTGGCAGTTGCGGAATCGCGTTGTAGCGCAACCATTGCGTACAGGCTGAGCGATAGTAATTCCAACCCAATGTACAGAGTAAGGAAGTGGGTAGCTGAAATCATCACCATCATGCCGAGCAGGGCGAATAATGTAAGTACCATGAACTCGCCCGTGAATAGTCCACGCAATATCAAATAGCTACGTGAATATACTAGCACCATGGATACGGTGAGGTAGCTTAATAGTTTGAGTACATCGGACATTAAGTCGTCCACGAACATGTTATTGAAAAGGTGAACTACGCCTGGTTC
>JBKJQT010000181.1:0-4618 GCA_046593855.1 Candidatus Nitrotoga sp.
CCGAATTTCAGGACTACATCAAAAAGGTCAGTGGTTACGATGCCGAAGCACATATCGAAGGTGCGCCCGGACGAGTGGATCACTCCACCGCTGGAGCGATTCACGCTGTCAACACCTTCGATAAACATGGCCGCATTCTGGCTTACTTGATTGCCGGGCATCATGCCGGATTGCCTGACTGGTATGGCGGCAATCCGGCATTATCGGTACGGCTTGAACAACCGGAACTGCTTGACCGTGTATTAACGCAGGGCGTTCCTACCGATTTGCTGAATCAGGGCAAACCATTGTCATCTGTGCCGGGCGATAGGGACGGTTTTGCGTTGTGGTTGCGGATGCTGTTTTCCTGTCTGGTGGATGCGGACTTCCTCGACACCGAAAAATTCATGGATGAAGGCAAGGCGGAAGCTCGAAAGAACGAGTTGACGTTGGCGCAAATGTTGCCGATGTTCGACCGCTATATGAATGAGAAAACCTCCTCGGCAAAACCAACATCGGTGAACCACATTCGTGCCGATGTGTTGCTCCAGTGCCGCAAACAGGCAGCGTTGCCCCCCGGTATTTTTTCACTTACCGTGCCTACGGGCGGCGGCAAGACGTTATCCAGCATGGCTTTCGCACTTGAACATGCTAAGCATCATGATAAGCATCATGATAAGCGGCGCATCATCTACGCCATTCCCTATACCAGCATTATTGAGCAGACGGCGGATATTTTTCGCGATGTATTCAAGGATTGCCCGGATGCCGTCATCGAACATCACAGCAATTTTGAAACCTACAAGGAGACGACAAAGAGCCGTCTTGCAGCGGAGAACTGGGATGCCCCGCTGATTGTCACCACCAACGTGCAGTTGTTCGAATCGCTGTTTGCAGCCAAAACTTCACGATGCCGTAAGTTACATAATCTTGTGGGCAGCATCGTGGTGTTGGATGAGGTGCAGTTGCTGCCACCCGAATTTCTGCAACCGATTCTGGATGTGCTCAACCTGTTGGCGGTTCACTATCGCGTAACCTTTGTGCTTTCTACCGCTACTCAGCCCGCGTTAAATACTGTCAAGGATAGCTTCGGTCGAACGGTGCGCCGGGGCTTGAACAATGTGCGTGAAATCATCGCCGATGTGGATGGCGCGCTTTACCCCAATGTGGACGCGCTTTACGCCGCGTTAGATCGGGTAAAAGTAGAGTTGCCCGCTGACCTGAACCAGCCCACCAATTGGGATGATTTGGCGAAAGAACTTTGTAATCATGACTCGGTGCTTGCCATCGTCAACACTCGCAACGATTGCCGGGAGCTTTGGCAGAAAATGCCGAAAGGCACGTTACACTTATCTGCGCTGATGTGTGGGCAGCACCGGTCAAGAATTATTCGTTACATCAAATGGCGATTGAAGAAGAACAAGCCTCTTCGTGTTGTTAGCACTCAACTGGTCGAAGCGGGTGTAGATATAGATTTTCCAGTGGTCTATCGCGCATTGGCTGGATTGGATTCCATCGCCCAAGCAGCCGGTCGTTGTAACCGCGAAGGGAAGCCTGAAAAAGGCAAGGTAGTAGTGTTCGTGCCGCCCAAACCCGCGCCTAAAGGGTTGCTGCGTTTTGGCGAAGATGCCACCAAAGATGTCTGGCATGGCCGTCCACAGAACCCGCTGGATCGGCAGCAGTTCGCTCGTTATTTCGATCTGTTCCTGAGCAAACCCAATTTGGACGAACATGGTATTTGCGATTTGCTTAAGATGGGTTCCGGTCTGGAAGTGCAATTCCGTAGTGCGGCAGAGAAATTCCGGCTGATTGACGACAGCGAAACTCAAGCGGTGTTTGTGACCTATAACAAAGAGAGCAAAAGATTGCTCAAGCTGTTACGCAGTATGGGGCCAAAACGCGAGTGGATGCGTAAGCTCCAGCGTCACAGCGTTACCCTCTATCGCCATGATTTGAACCGCTTGCTTGCTAATGGCGATATTGAGGAATTTCAGCCGGGCATGTATGCGCAGGTTGGCGATACGTTATACCATCCACAAATTGGGCTACTGCTCGCCGATACGGCAGTGATCAACCCGGCAAGCTTGCTGGTTTGAAGATCGAAACGAAAGGGAGATTCATGCCAAGAACCTACTGCCTCGAAGTCACCGGCGACTTCGCGTGTTTTACCCGCCCGGAAATGAAAGTCGAGCGGGTCAGCTACGATGTCATCACCCCGTCTGCCGCCCGTGCCGTATTCGAGGCCATCCTTTGGAAACCGGCCATCCGCTGGGTTCCCACCAAGATCGAAGTGCTGGCGCCGATACGTTGGGTGTCGGTGCGGCGTAATGAGGTTGGCAGCAAGGCATCTGTCAGCAATCATGGAATTTATGTAGAAGATGATCGGCAGCAACGCGCCGGATTGTTTTTGCGTGATGTGAAATATCGGCTATATGCCCATTTCGAGATGACCGGGCGCGACCATCGGCCAAACTACCCGCATCTGGATAATGTCGTACAGGATACGGAAGAAGAACCTCTCCATCGCCAGCCCAACACGCCGGAGAAATTTCTCAATATGTTCGAGAGGCGCGCCAGGAAAGGGCAATGTATCAATCAGCCTTATCTTGGCTGCCGCGAGTTCGCCTGTGATTTTCGCCTGATCGAAAAATTGACCAACGATCCAGCGCCAATTAGTGAGACACGCGGACTTGGTTGGATGCTCTATGACATGGACTACAGCAACCCTGCCGACCCTATGCCTCGATTCTTTGACGCGCGTATGACGAAGGGCGCAATCGAAATTCCAGATTGGAACAGTGATGAGGTGAGGGGATGATTTTTCAAGCACTCAAAGGCTACTACGACCGCAAGGCGCAAGACCCGGATGGTGGGATTGCTCCGCAAGGGTTCGAGTGGAAAGAAATTCCTTTCATCATCGTTCTGGATGCGAACGGCAATCTTGTTCAGATAGAGGATACCCGAACCATTGTAGGCAGGAATAAGCGCATAAAATTATTCCTTGTACCTCAAGGCGTCAAAAAAGCATCGGGCGTTGTGGCTAATTTGCTGTGGGATAACGCAGAGTATGTGCTGGGTGTTGACACAAGAGGCAAGCCAGATCGGGTGGCACATCAGCATGCTGAATATAAGGCAAGATTGTTGAATCTACCTGCGGAAGATGCGGGTATTAAAGCTGTCATTGCTTTTCTGGATAACATTCCGCTAGCTGAATTGGCTGCCTTGCCAGCTTGGGGGGAAATCAAAAAAGAAAATCCGGTAATGACATTTCGCTTGCAAGGTGAACGTGATTTGATTTGTCAGCGTCCTTCAATCATTCAGTTTGTGCAGAACAAGTTAGAAAATACCAAAACTGTGCCAGGAGTTTGTTTGGTCAGTGGAGAGGTAGCAGAAATTGAACGCCTGCATCCCGCAATCAAGGGGGTGTGGGGGGCGCAAACGTGTGGAGCAAACATTGTTTCGTTCAATCTGCGTTCGTTTGAGTCTTACGGTAAGGAGAAGAAACAGGGGAAAAATGCACCCGTTGGCAAAGGCGCGACATTTGCATATACCACTGCATTAAATCACTTGTTGCGAAAGGATTCTAAGCAACGCATACAAGTCGGCGATGCTTCTACGGTCTTCTGGTCAGAAGTCCCAGATGAATTGGAAAACAGCTTTTCCGACATCTTCACAGAATCACCTAAAGATGACCCTGACCGCAACACACGAGCGGTTGAAAGCCTCTATCGCAGCTTGCATACGGGTGGCTTTGCTACCGATAGCGATACCACCCGTTTTTTCGTGCTGGGGTTAGCGCCTAATGCGGCGCGCATCAGTATCCGTTTCTGGCAGGTGGGCACAGTGGCGGAATTGTCAGGGCGCATCCGCCAGCATTTCAATGCTCTTGAAATCGCTCGTCCAGGATACGAGAAACGTTATCTCTCGTTGTTCCGGCTATTGGTGAATACCGCAGCGTTGGGCAAGTCTGAGAACATTCCGCCCAACTTGGCGGGCGACACAATGCGGGCGATTCTGTCCGGCTCACCCTATCCAGCAACATTGCTACAGGCTGCTGTGCGGCGTATTCGCGCAGAGCAGGAAGTTAATTACCCGCGCGCCGCGCTCATCAAAGCTTGCATCAATCGAAGCTCTAAAAAGGAGGAACTCAAAGTGTCACTGGATGAAAATAATACCAATACCGCCTATCGGCTGGGGAGACTGTTTGCGGTGCTGGAACGCATTCAGGAACGCGCCAGCCCAAACATTAACACCACAATCCGGGATCGTTATTACGGGGCAGCTTCGGGTTCTCCGGTCACAGTATTTTCAACATTGCTCAAGCTTAAAAACCATCACATTGCCAAGCTAAATAAGGGCGAAGCGGTGAATCAGGAAAAGCTGATCGGTGCAATTATGAATGAGGGGATTGATGGAGCTCTCGGATTCCCGCCCACACTAAGCCTTCCCGACCAAGGGCGCTTTGCTATCGGCTATTACCACCAGCGTCTGGCTTTTTTCACAAAATAACCCAAGGAGAATGAACATGGCTTTGAATAACCGTTACGATTTTGTGCTGCTCTTCGATGTGAAGGATGGCAATCCCAACGGCGACCCCGATGCGGGCAATTTGCCGCGCGTGGATGCTGAAACAGGAAAA
>JBKJQT010000233.1:0-4905 GCA_046593855.1 Candidatus Nitrotoga sp.
TTCTTCGGTAAGGCGCAATCCGCCGTAAGCTTCCATGTCCACATTGAGCAAGCCAGCAGCAACCAACTGGCGATAGACACTGCTCCATTGAGTCTGCGCGAGCGACTGGCCGATTCCAAATGTACTGAGTTGCTGGTGGCGAAATTTTTCGACCTGTGCAGTGGCCTTGCCCAGTAACACGTCGATCAAATAACCCACGCCGAAGCGCTGCCCAGTGCGGTACACACACGACAATGCCATACGTGCCGCTTGAGTCGCGTCCCAAGTATCTATCGGCTCCAGGCAATTGTCGCACTGCGCACAGTTACCGGGATGCTCCTCTCCAAAATAGCGCAAGATAATTTGGTGGCGGCAGGCAGTGGATTCGCAAAACCCCAGCAGTGCATCAAGTTTATGCATTTCTAATCGTTTGCGCTCTTCGGGCGCATCGCCGGATGCCAGCATCTGACGCATGGAAACTACATCGCCCAAACCATAAGTCATCCATGCATCTGCGGGTAATCCGTCGCGTCCGGCACGCCCTGTTTCCTGATAATAGCCTTCCATACTCTTGGGCAGATCAAGGTGAGCGACAAAGCGCACGTTGGGCTTGTCGATGCCCATGCCGAAAGCGACAGTAGCAACTATGATGACGCCTTCCTTGCGCAGGAAACAGCGTTGATTTTCGCTACGAACGGCCGCATCCAGTCCGGCATGGTAAGGCAATGCATTCCAGCCGCGCTCCTGAAGCCACGTGGCAGTTTCATCCACTTTTTTGCGCGACAGGCAATATACGATGCCGGCATCATTAGAATGCTCCGTTTCCAGAAATGCCAGCAATTGCTGTCGGGCATTGGCTTTTAGCGTTACCCGGTAACGGATGTTGGGACGGTCGAAACTGGAAATAAATTGGCGCGCCTGTTCCAGCGCCAGCCGCTCGACGATCTCGCCTCGCGTTGGCGCATCCGCCGTGGCCGTCAGCGCGATGCGCGGCACGTCCGGAAAGCGTTCATGCAATACAGTCAGTCCGCGATACTCTGGGCGGAAGTCATGGCCCCATTGTGATACGCAATGCGCCTCGTCAATGGCAAACAGTGCGATGCCATGCTCCGCTTGCACCTGTTCCAGCATGGACAAGAATCCAGCCATCAGCAACCGCTCTGGCGCCACATACAACAGATCTAAATTCCCCCGCAGCAAACGGCTTGACACGGTACGTGCAGTGTTCGCATCCAGGCTGGAGTTAAGAAAAGCGGCGCGCACACCAAGCTGGTTAAGTGCGTCCACTTGATCCTGCATTAGCGCAATCAACGGTGACACGACTATGCCCACCCCACGCCGCAACAACGACGGAAGCTGGTAGCACAAAGACTTGCCGCCGCCGGTTGGCATTAATACCAGCGCATCACCTCCGGCAACAACATATTCAACTATGGATTGCTGCTCACCGCGAAAGGACGTATAGCCGAAAACATCGTGGAGAATTTGTTGGGTGGTAGGAGCAGTCATAAAAAGAAAGGTATCACACTCGAGGTTATTCTGCCCCGGCGCATATGCCTTCAACAGAAATATTCACCATGAACAGATATTTATGTTGTTACTTATTACTTGCAAGATGACATGCATACCGTTCACGGTGTATGCAAACCCCTGTATATAGGAAATTTAAGCTGCTGTCAGATTCACCTTATGCTTTGGTGAGCGGCACGACATCATGCGGCAGTGGAGGATTATTTTGCCAAGATAGGGGCAGGGGCAGAAGTAATACCACTACGATTACGCGCATAATATGGTTTAGAAATTACTTGCCAGTAGCCGTTAAGTGCCAATTGCAGATGGTCTGTAAATGTACCGAATAACTTTACAATGGCCGCTGTGCCCCGTCCACATGGTGCGCCATATGGGATAAATCTGGGCACTGGGAAGCTAACTTCATTTTGTAAAACTCTGCTGTATGCTCATGTTTCAACTTATTGATGCTGATCGCGATACCAGATCGTCGATGCTTCAGTAAGCAGTCTCTCAGCGTGGCCGTTCACACAGAATTTCGACATTGTAGAAATTCATTAATCGCATAAAATGGCAGCATACCTGCAACACTTCTTTGCAGGACGTCCGCATAATACTATATGGTCAGTTCGATTTTACTTGAGCTCGCTCAACGTTACTTTGTCAGCGACCTTCCAGGCGCTACTATCCCAGCTAGCCGCTTGCGTAACATTCTGGATGACCTTCAGCAAAAGCGTTCGCTTACCACCGCAGCGATGTACTATCTTTATCAGCAAGAACTCATCGCACTTCACCAGTTTGCCCAGGGCGTAATTACTTATGACGCATTCTGCGAGGCTGCCACCCTTGAACAAGCTAAGCGTGCGCTGGCGGTCGAAGCTGAAAGGATGGTTAAACACTCGGCAATTTTGGTCCGGGCTGCTGAGCAAAAGGCCCGCGAAACAGCATTGTTTGCCCGTCAGGCAGCAGCTCGTCGTGAGCGCGAGAGCAATCCTAAGTACATTGCTAGGCTCAAAAATAAAGTACTTCGCGAGTGCTACGGTATTGACCAATACGTCGAAGTGGAATGCTTTACACAGCTTATGGATATTCTCCGCCGCATTGACAGTGGCAACCGACTTACAGACGACGATATCTTATGGCTGACAACCCACGGCCAAGATTACTACTCTGAGCCTCTAAAGGAGGCATTCCATAAACGTGAAGCAGAATTCTACCTAAGCGAATACAAACGAACGGGTGACCCATGGCATGCAGTCAATGCAAGTAGCCATTACCGCAAATGCAAGCTGTCCGAAAAAGCACACAACTTGCTTTCAGCTCTCCCCGAGGAACAGTTGCGAGCTCCAAAGCTACGGTCAGCACTTGCCACAACCCATGGTGGCGTCATGCGCGACATGGAGCGCTTGAATGAAGCGCTGAAACTCGGCGAACAGGCCAACATGCTAACTCCGAAAGACTTCCGACCATGCACTCTACTCGGCGCTGTCAACTTTGAACTCGGGCACTATGATGTCGGTCGTGACTGGTACGAAAAAGCCACTGCGCACGGAGCCAAAGAAAGCTCAATCGACTATGACTTGCGTGGCATCATTCTTCGTGCTGATCAGTCAAAACGCAAAGCGATCAAGGAGTTTTTACTCCATGAAGACCCAGATCGCTACCACTGGGTCAACAGTATTTTCAACGGTTAGTCACGTTCAACCGTGCCCAACGCGGTAAGTTGGGCTGCCGTAGGTTGTTGCTGAGCTTGCGAAGCCCAACATCACAAGGGGGGGCACATGCGTTACCAATGTGCCAATGCATCGGGAAACATAACCTTCTTCACTGTGAATTTGGGTGAACGACGTTCCGATTTATTGGTGTCGCAAAAGACGTGCATATTTATGCCAGCTGCCAAGCCAAACGTGAGTGGGGCATTTGGCCGTGTCGGTATTGGGAATATCAAATCCAGGATTAAATTGATCCTACGCGGCACGTCGATTAATTTCATTACAAATCCGTAAAACATGGCTAGGTCACTCGCCCTGTTGATTGGTCACATTCAACATTGCATAGCTAGATTGAGCGGGTAATGGCAGCATCGGATTGGGGTAGGCAATTAGGTAATGGGGTAGATGGTTATGGTGAGCGGTGAGAAGCTGTGCTTTATTTTATTCAACCCAACCGAGCTGAATTATGCAGGAGTTTTGGGACTGCGGTTCAATTCCGGTAATTTTTTTGCGTCTCAAGCGGCGATGTTTTTCTCAATAACATCTGACACCCAGGTGTTCAAACTTTTACCGCGTGCTTTCGCCACCATTGCAGCACGGGCGTGCAACTCCGGAGCCAGCCGCAATCTGAATTGGCCGGAGTATGACTTGTTGGGTGCATGCCCGAGTTTTTTGCAGGTAGCTAAGTAATCATCTACAGCTTCGTTAAAGGCTGCACGCAATTCGGCAACAGTCTCACCGTGAAAGCCGATCACATCACGAATACCAGCGATGTGGCCGACAAAGCAGCCATCTTCCTCGCTGTATTCAACGCGGGCAGCGAAATTTTTGTAGGTCATTGTGTTCATGGTCTCACTCCTAAAGTTTCCAGATATTGCTTGGCATCGCGTACTTGGTAAGGTTTCGCTTCCTTGGCTGGATGCGGCCTGTGAAAAATGGAGATGTGCCCATCTTTCTCGAAGCGCACGCGCGAAACATTTCCTTCGATCACGCGACAGTCAATAGCCACCAGCAAAGCCTCGATACGCCGCCATTCAAGCGATGCCGAAACGGGTTCTGCATAGACGGCAACGAGTGTTTTGCGATGCGTGGCGTTAATGGTGTTAATGGTATCGAATAATGGAACCGTGTCAAGTGGCTTTGTTGGCAGCAGGACTATTATTATTACGTTTGCTATAAGTCCGCTCATTGGAAGGGAAAGGCATCTGGCTTTTCATACGCTGCTTTCCGATGTTTACTAAAGTTTCCTTGAGCTGGGCCGATAACTAATTCCATATGGCTCAACTTACTCATCATGTCTAATATCGCCAGTCTCACCCGCGCCGCATCGGCGTATACCCCACCAGGTGCACTATCACGGCCGTCTGCGGGTGGGGAGCTTGAAAAGCTCAAGAGCCAACTTTCTGATTGGGTTAACTGCCCTTCATGCACGACTTCCGCGGGCAAGGCCAAGATCGCAGAGATTACTGACAAGATTGAAACCATCAAAGCCCAGGCCAGGACGGCCGAAGATAAGCAAGCCAAGGAAGTACCTCCTGTCCAGACTCAGGAGCCAAGTAAGACCGTTGTGGAGGCTTACGCTTTGATGGCCTGGCACATTGATAGACGAGCTTGCATAGGCGGAATTGCGTTGCCTAACGAGGCTGTAGAACCCCCAATTCTGAAAATCTGATTTAGCTTTGAGTAAAAATTTTCAAACCAAACT
>JBKJQT010000084.1:0-4409 GCA_046593855.1 Candidatus Nitrotoga sp.
TCATATCGGGCGTTGATGTAGTCTTTAGAACCTTCATCTTGCCAGTAATGGCCGCCCTTTCCTACCCCATTTCAACAGTAAATTCCGCTCGCATCCTTAGTTCTGCAAGAGGCTCTGATGTATCAGTGTTTCTTCATACGTTGAAACTCTTATCAGAGCTGGGAACTCTCGTTTGCCAACCCGCTCGGAATCGATAGATTGAAAATATTTAGATTGCAATTTTGTCAATGGCTTGAATGCATTACAATGTTGCCTCAATTTATGATCAGCCCGTTTCATTATTATGACTCGTATTAAGATTTGCGGTATTACGCGTGTGGAAGATGCGCTGGCCGCCGCGTACAGCGGTGCAGATGCGCTCGGACTGGTGTTCTATGATAAAAGTCTGCGTTATGTGAATCTGAAGCAGGCTGCTCTGCTGGCGGCTGCGATTCCGCCGTTCGTGACGCTGGTAGGATTGTTTGTGAACGCCAGTGCAGAAGCGGTGTATGAAATATTGCAGCACGTACCGTTGGATGTGTTGCAATTTCATGGGGAGGAAGAACCAAAATTCTGTGCGCAGTTCGATCGACCTTATTTGAAGGCGGTGCGAGTCAAAAATGGGGTGGATTTGGTACAATGTGCGGCGCGTTATAAAGATGCACAGGGTTTGTTGCTTGATGCATTTATCGAAGGTACGTATGGTGGTACGGGGATATCGTTTGATTGGACACTGATTCCGCACAATTTGCCCCGTCCTGTAGTTTTGTCTGGGGGCTTGCACGTGAATAATGTAGTTGATGCAATCAAGCAGGTGCGACCTTGGGCCGTGGATGTTTCCAGCGGTGTGGAAGCTGCAAAAGGAATTAAGGATGCAGCGAAAATCGCCGCATTCATCAATGAGGTTAAGAAAATTGGCTTACAACTATCCTGACAGCACGGGTCATTTCGGACCTTACGGCGGTATTTACGTTGCCGAAACTTTAATGGCCGCGCTGTATGAGTTACGTGTCGCTTATGAGCATTATTCTGTTGACCCAGAGTTCAAGGCCGAACTTGCCTATGAGTTAAAGCATTATGTCGGGCGCCCCAGCCCGATTTACCACGCGCGGCACTGGTCAAAACGGCTGAATGGCGCGCAAATTTATCTTAAGCGTGAAGATCTTAATCATACTGGCGCGCATAAGGTAAATAACACCGTAGGGCAGGCGCTGCTGGCCAAGCGCATGGGCAAACCGCGTGTGATCGCGGAGACCGGCGCGGGGCAGCACGGTGTAGCAACGGCTACCGTGGCGGCACGGTACGGCATGGAATGTGTGGTGTACATGGGCGCGGAGGACATTAAACGTCAGGCCACTAACGTATATCGCATGAAGCTCCTGGGCGCTACTGTCGTGCCAGTAGAGAGCGGCTCCAAAACACTTAAGGATGCGCTCAACGAGGCGATGCGTGATTGGGTCACCAACATTGAAAATACTTTCTACATCATCGGCACTGTGGCTGGGCCCCATCCGTATCCGATGATGGTGCGCGATTTTAATTCAGTGGTAAGCAAGGAATGCATGGTTCAGATGCCGGAATTGGCAGGACGTCAGCCGGATGCGGTGATCGCCTGCGTGGGTGGAGGCTCGAACGCCATGGGCATTTTTCATTCTTACATCGATGTGCCTGGCGTGCAGCTTATCGGTGTGGAAGCGGCGGGCAGCGGCATTGCCAGTGGCCAGCACGCAGCCGCACTGACTGCGGGCAAGCCAGGCGTGCTGCACGGTAATCGTACTTATTTGCTGCAGGATGAAAACGGCCAAATCATTGAAACACACTCTATTTCCGCCGGGCTGGATTATCCCGGTGTCGGCCCAGAACACGCATGGCTTAAAGACAGTGGGCGCGCGCAATATGTAGCCATTGAGGATAGTGAGGCGCTACAGGCTTTCCATGATCTATGCCATTATGAAGGTATTATTCCGGCGCTGGAATCTAGTCATGCTTTGGCGTATGCGGCCAAAATCGCCCCGACGATGGGGCAGGATAAAGTCCTGCTGGTCAACCTATCCGGGCGCGGCGACAAGGATATGGCGACCGTAGCGCGAGTTTCTGGTATTGAACTGTAACCTTTCCTGGAATTACTTTGCAGGTATCTCATGTCACGTATTCAGATCACTTTTGAAAAACTTAAGCAGCGCGGCGGTAAGGCGCTGATTCCCTTTATTACGGCAGGTGATCCTAATCCGAAAATTACTGTTTCGCTGATGCATGCGTTGGTAGAAGTGGGTGCAGACATCATTGAAATTGGCGTGCCATTTTCTGATCCAATGGCGGATGGCCCAACGATACAGCGCTCTTCGGAGCGAGCACTCAAGCATGGCGTAGCATTGCATGACGTACTCGATATGGTGGCGAAATTTCGTGTCACGGATGCAAGCACGCCCGTAGTGCTGATGGGTTATGGCAATCCTATCGAGGCAATGGGCTGGGAACGCTTCGCCACGCGCTGTGCGCAAGTGGGGGTGGATGGGGTGCTGACGGTGGATTTTCCGCCGGAAGAGAGCCACGAGGCGTTCGGGCAACTTCATCGGCATGGCATCGACCCCATTTTTTTGCTTGCGCCCACTACATCCGATGCGCGTATCGAGCAGGTGGCCAAGCTCGCGCGCGGTTACGTGTATTACGTGTCGCTTAAGGGCGTGACTGGGGCGGGGCATCTGGACTTGTCAGCTATAGCACAGAAAATTCCGCACATTCGACAGCACATCGGCCTGCCTATCGGCGTGGGCTTTGGTATCCGTGATGCAGATACAGCACGAGCGGTCTCAAAGCTGTGCGACGGCGTGGTGGTTGGCAGCCGCATCGTGCAGGAAATTGAGGATTCGAACGAAGAATGTGTAATCTCCAATGTTGCAAGGCTGGTTAAGGAATTGCGCTTGGCAATCAATGAGGCCTAGGTGTTTCCTGATACTCAAAGTTCTAAAAATCGATCTCGCTGACCTTTTGGGCACCAAGTTTTTTCTGTCGAGTAAATGAGTACTACACGGCTTTCTCCACATTGATATTTATCAAAGAAATGAAGTTCGTAAGGTTGGGCGCCTTGCCCAACTCGCGAAAATTCTGCGCAATTATCATGCGACAAATGCAACGTTCGCGTTAAGGGTTTAAGGAGGATTGCATGAGTTGGTTTCAGAAATTATTGCCCCCAAAAATTAAGCGTAGGGAGTTGGGGGAAGAGAGCAAGAAGAATGTGCCAGAAGGACTGTGGCACAAGTGTCCATCTTGTCAGGGGGTATTGTACTACTCTGATTTGGAGAAAAATAAAAGTGTTTGCCCCAAGTGCAATTACCATCACCGTGTTACCGCGCGCACTCGACTGAACTGGCTATTAGATGCGGAGGGGCGTTTCGAGATTGGTGCTGAAGTACTGCCGCTGGATACGCTGAAATTTAAAGATAGCAGAAAATATAGCGAACGTTTGACGGCAGCGCAGCGTGACACGGGTGAGAGTGATGCGTTGGTGGTAATGCAGGGAAGTGTACATGCCATTCCGCTGGTGACGGCAGTATTCGAATTCAGCTTCATGGGCGGCTCCATGGGATCGGTAGTGGGAGAACGCTTCGTGCGCGGAGTGCAGCTTGCTACCGAACAGAAAGCCCCTTTCGTATGCTTTGCCGCCAGCGGGGGGGCACGTATGCAAGAAGGATTGCTGTCGTTGATGCAAATGGCAAAAACCTGTGCCGCACTGACCCAATTAAGTGCAGAAAAACTGCCATTTATTTCGGTGCTGACCGATCCGACTATGGGCGGTGTGTCCGCGAGTTTTGCTTTCATGGGCGATGTGGTAATTGCTGAACCCGGCGCAATGATCGGCTTTGCCGGTGCGCGGGTAATTCAGCAGACGGTGCGCGAGACGCTACCGGAAGGATTTCAGCGCGCGGAATTTTTGATGGAACATGGTGCTATAGACATGATTGTGGATCGTCGCCAAATGCGCGACCAGCTTGCTACGTTAATTACGTTACTTACCAGGCAACCGGCGGTTATGGCAACAGAGGACTCTAGTGCAAAATTTGCCATAGATTAGTGTAGTGTTTTTCTCCTGATCAAGTTTATAAACTCTCCGAAACTTCATTACCTAATGCTTTTCACTCACGTGAGTTCGTGTAGTTGAGTTATTGCCGATTGCACCAGAACGCTATGCGAAAGATTTGATCATCATTCCAACCGCTACCACTGCGGACAGAACAGCAAAACTTATTTGCAACTGGGGCCCTGCCAGCCAAGAAGATATTAGTTTTCCAGCCATCATTCCTGCAAGGGTGCCAACACAAAACGGTATCGCAACTGCCCAGTTTAATGCATCAGCGGTAGCACTGAATAGAACGCCTGTTAGTGACACCAACGCGATGACGGTTAATGAGGTGGCGACGACGGACTTAATG
>JBKJQT010000008.1:0-3563 GCA_046593855.1 Candidatus Nitrotoga sp.
AAAACTGTGGCCCTTCCATAACCAGATAAGTTCCGCCACGAACGATAGGGATATTTGCCTCTCTCGCGGCCATCTCAATATGATCACCAAGTCTTTTGCAAACAGGGTAAGCCATAGAGACATGCGCCACCAATCCCGTGCCAAAAAAAGACTTATTGCGCGCAAAAGTACGATCGATAAATTGATCAATAATCACGAACGTACCCGGCGGCAAGTCCTCGCGCAAAGAACCAACGGCGCTAACTGAAATGACATCCGTCACGCCTACCCGTTTCAGCACGTCGATATTGGCGTGAAAATTGATTTCCGTCGGAGGAATTCTGTGTCCGCGACCATGACGGGGCAAAAACACAATATTGTGACCGTCCAGTTCACCGAACAATAACTCACTAGATGGTTCTCCAAACGGCGAAGTGACCTTTTCCCAGCGCTTGTTGGTCAACCCTGCAATGTCGTAAATTCCGCTGCCGCCGATTATGCCGATTCTTTCTGGTACATGAATCATACTTGTCCGTAATCGTTTTATGTTTACAAGTGGATTGAAACAGGAAGTACAGTTTTATTCAAGACAATGAATGCTTGCCCACGCTATTTCCTTTAACAAACGTTGGTATGATACCCATCCATTACCTACCTGAACTCTGAACTCAATATGAAACTTGCGATTGCACAAATCAATTGCATGCTGGGTGACTTGGCTGGCAATTCTGCCAAGATCCTGGCTTATGCAGAAAAAGCCAAGCAACAGGGAGCCACTTTGCTCCTTACGCCTGAGTTAAGCTTATGCGGTTATCCTCCAGAAGACATGCTGTTACGGACTGGATTTTACCGTACCTGCAATCAGGCATTGCATGAACTTGCGCAACAAATTTGGGGGCTCACCGTGGTAGTGGGGCATCCGCATGAGGTAGACGGCAAGCGCTACAACGCTGCCTCTGTGTTGCGTGACGGCCAGATTATCGCCACCTATCACAAGCATGAGTTGCCGAACTACAGTGTGTTCGACGAAAGACGCTATTTCACGCCCGGGAAGTCACCCTGCGTATTTGAAATTCAGGGCGTCAAATTTGCACTTAATATTTGTGCTGACATCTGGGAGGATCATACAGCGCAACGTGCATACGAAGCAGGAGCGCAGGTATTATTGGTGTCGAACGCCTCACCGTATCACATCGACAAACAACCTTTGCGCTATAAAATCATTCGTGATCGTATCGGTGAAACCGGCCTGGCGGTAATATATGCCAACATGGTGGGCGGGCAGGATGAGTTAGTGTTCGATGGTGCTTCGTTTGCGATGGATGCACACGGCGCGCTAACGCATCAATTCGTTTCTTTTGAAGAAACGCTTGGGCTGATTGAAATCCACGACGGCAAATTAATGATTGGCGAAAGAATCCCTGCTCACAAGCATGAGGACAGTATCTATCGCGCGCTGTGCCTGGGAGTAAAGGACTACATCGGCAAAAACCGTTTTCCGGGTGTGTTATTGGGTTTATCCGGAGGTATCGATTCGGCACTGACATTGGCCATAGCGGTAGATGCGCTAGGTGCAGACAAGGTGCATGCGGTAATGATGCCATCGCCTTATACCGCGCAAATCAGCGTGGATGATGCGCGCGAAATGGCCGTCATGCTGGGTGTGCGCTACGATGAATTGGACATCAAGCCGATGTTTGACACTTATCTCACTACTTTAAATAGTATGTTCAAGGGACGAACACCGGACACCGCCGAAGAAAATTTACAGGCTCGCATACGTGGCAATTTGTTAATGGCCTTGTCCAACAAGTTCGGTTCTTTGGTACTGACGACTGGCAACAAGTCGGAAATGACCGTCGGCTATTGCACTCTATATGGCGATATGGCGGGCGGTTTCGCAGTGCTTAAAGATGTCAGTAAAACCTGGGTTTATCGTCTGGCTAACTACCGTAATAGTTTAAGCCGGGTGATTCCGGAGCGCATCATCACGCGGCCGCCCAGCGCGGAATTAAAGCCGGACCAGACCGACCAAGACACCTTGCCACCTTACGAAGTGCTTGATGGCATAATGTCCCATTACGTGGAGCAGAATTTAACTATCGCTGAAATCGTGGCGTACGGCTACACCGAGGCGGATGTATATCGGGTGGTAAATATGATCCGCATCAACGAATACAAACGCCGCCAAGCACCCGTTGGCGTGCGCATTACCGACCGCGGCTTTGGCAAGGATTGGCGCTATCCGATCACCATGCGTTATCAGGACGGCTTTTAGATAAGCTATACTTAACAAAATCTACACATTCGAGGACATCCATGAAAAAAATCGAAGCGATCATCAAACCCTTCAAACTCGATGAAGTACGTGAAGCACTTTCAGAACTGGGTGTCAGCGGATTAACTGTGACAGATGTGAAAGGATTCGGACGACAAAAAGGGCATACCGAGTTGTATCGCGGTGCAGAGTATGTAGTGGATTTTTTGCCTAAAATCAAAATTGAAGTAGTTATTACCGCTGCTTTGCTGGACGCCGCTGTGAACGCCATCATTAAGGCAGCACATACCGGTAAGATTGGTGACGGCAAAATTTTTGTTACTTCAGTGGAACAAATCATTCGAATCCGCACAGGTGAGACTGACGAATCAGCAATTTAAGATTTTTGTTCATTAATCTTTGCGAACACATTTAAAATATCAAGTCAATAGCCACTTCCGGTCATGTCGCGCACCTGAACGATCACCTTATAGTTCTGCCGTATCCGTTCCCATTGGGTTGATTGATGAAGCACGATTTTATAACCACGACGAATTCTCGATAAAGAGTGCAACCACCTCTGGTCGAAGTGCGGTAACGTGTTAAATAGTTTTAGATCTTTTGAAATTTACAAGCAAATAGAGGTCATGCACTCTTCCGAATAGTCAAGAAATCCAGTAAAGTAGTTTCCCGCCATAACCAATAAGAGCAAAACTAATGAGTACAAAAGGGCAACAATTACAAGACCCGTTCCTGAATGCACTACGCAAGGAACATGTGCAAGTCGCCATTTATCTGGTAAATGGTATCAAGTTGCAAGGTCAGGTCGAATCATTTGATCAATATGTCGTGCTGCTGAAAAATACAATCACGCAAATGGTTTACAAGCACGCCATTTCCACCATTGTTCCTGCACGCGCCATCACTATTCCATTAGACGCTGAGTAATGCACAAAAGCACTGCGGTAATTAACACAGCAGTTTTAGTCAGCTTGGATTTTGGTGCACCGGATTATGCAGAAAGCTTGGAAGAATTGCGCCTGCTGGCAGAAAGTGCAGGCGTGCATTGCATCGCATTAATAGAAGGACGGCGGCATCGTCCTGATGCGTCATTATTTGCGGGTAGCGGTAAGGTGGATGAAATCTCCGCCATTGTCGAACAGAAAGATGTTCCGCTGGTTATTTTTAACCACGACCTGTCCCCTGCGCAAATGCGCAATCTGACCGCTAGAATTAAGGCCCGTGTGATTGATCGCACCATGCTGATCCTGGATATCTTTGCCTTGCGCGCTCAAAGCCATGAAGGTAAGGTACAGGTGGAACTGGC
>JBKJQT010000308.1:0-2675 GCA_046593855.1 Candidatus Nitrotoga sp.
ATTTCCACATCATGAACATCACCTTCTGACCACTTCAAGCAGATGCGCCACGGATCTGTGCATGTCTCTGGCTGAAATAACGCGAATTTTTTTCATGCCGGCAGTTATGTCAGTGTAGGCTCCGAGCAGATTCATGTTGCCACGCCCTGATCACGCAGATATTCCTCATACGTACCATGATAGTCGGATATACCTTGTGGGCTGATTTCGATAATGCGCGTAGCGAGTGAAGTCACAAATTCGCGGTCATGGCTGACAAATATCAGCGTGCCTTTGTATTCAGTTAGCGCGGTGTTGAGCGACTCGATAGATTCCATGTCAAGGTGATTGGTTGGCTCATCCATCAGTAATACGTTGGGTCTTTGCAGCATGAGTTTTCCGAACATCATGCGTCCTTTCTCGCCACCGGACAGCACCTTTACACTTTTTTTGACATCGTCGCCGGAGAACAGCAAACGTCCGAGAACGCTGCGTACTTTTTGGTCGTCATCTCCCTCGCGTCTCCAATAGGTCATCCAATCGGTAAGGACGGTATCTGTGGCGAAGTCATGCGCGTGATCTTGTGCGAAGTATCCGACATTGGCCTTGTCTGTCCATTTAATGGTGCCGTTATCTACTTCAAGATCGCCCGCCAGGCAGCGTAGTAATGTGGTTTTTCCAATACCGTTGGGGCCGATGATGGCGACGCGCTCACCGGCTTCAACACGAAAATTAAAATCTGAAAATAGTGGGCGACCAAAACCTTTGCTCATGTGTTGCACTTCTACTGCAATGCGATGCAGCTTCTCGCGCTCATCATAATCAAAGCGCATAAAGGGATACTGGCGGGTAGATGGCTTGATGTCTTCAATTTTTATTTTGTCGATCTGTTTCGCTCTGGATTGCGCCTGGGTAGATTTCGATGCATTCGCCGAGAAGCGTGCCACGAAAGCTTTTAGTTCTGCGACCTTTTCCTTGGCGCGGGCGTTGTCGGTAGCGAGTTGCGTGCGCACGGTCAAGGAGGCAAGCATGTAATTGTCATAATTGCCGGGGAAAGTAGTGATTTTGCCATAATCCAGATCGGACATATGGGTACACACACTGTTCAGGAAATGGCGATCATGCGAGATGATTACCATGGTACTTTTGCGGGCGTTCAGCAAGTCTTCCAGCCAACGTATGGTATTGATGTCGAGGTTGTTGGTTGGTTCGTCCAGCAACAAAATTTCAGGATCAGCAAACAGTGCTTGAGCTAATAGCACACGCAATTTAAAACCCGGTGCTACCGCACGCATAAGCCCACTATGCAGCTCCTGGGGTATTCCCACACCGTTCAGTAATTCACCCGCGCGCGCTTCGGCCGTGTAGCCATCGAATTCGGCGAATTTCGCCTCAAGGTTGGCGGCGTGCATGTAATCTTCTTCGCTGGCATCGGGGTTGGCATAGATTGCATCGCGTTCCGCCATGACTTCCCACATTTCGGCGTGGCCCATCATCACTACTTCTGATACGGTATTGTCCTCAAAGGCGAATTGGTCCTGGCGCAGCTTGCCGAGGCGCTCGCCTTTGTCCAGCATTACATGACCGGAAGTTTGCGCCAGATCTCCGCCTAAAATTTTCATGAAAGTGGATTTGCCGCAGCCATTTGCGCCGATCAGGCCATAGCGATTGCCATCACCGAATTTTACAGAAACGTTTTCGAATAGCGGCTTGGCGCCGAATTGCATAGTGATATTAGCGGTAGATAACATGGCGTACTCAAAAAATTAAGGCGCACATTCTACCATGTGTGCGACTCACACCGGTCAGGGCGGCTGGGCTACAATGCCCGCCTTGTATTCTTTTTAATAGTTCACAGATAAAGACATTATGATTCCACATCTTACTACTGCCCTAAATGGTCCACTGCTTGATCTTGAGCGGCGGATGCTCGACGCACAGCCCACTATCGAGCACTGGTTTCGCTCGCAATGGGCAGAGCGCACCATTCCGTTTTACACCTCGGTGGATTTGCGCAATAGTGGTTTCAAGCTGGCACCGGTGGATACCAATCTGTTCCCGGGCGGCTTTAACAACCTTAATCCAGATTTTTTGCCGTTGTGCGTGCAAGCTGCACAAAGCGCGATTGAAAAAATTTGCCCGGAAGCTCGCGGTGTTCTACTGATTCCCGAGAACCACACCCGTAATATGTTTTACCTGCAAAACGTAGCTCAGCTCGCCCTGATTCTTAAAAGAGCGGGTATGAATGTGCGTATTGGCACCATGTTGCCGGAAATTACTCAGCCCACCAAACTGGCATTGCCCAATGGCAGTGGGCTTACGCTGGAACCTTTGCAGCGTAAAGGAAATCGCTTGGTGCTGGACAATTTCGACCCCTGCGTGGTGTTGCTCAATAATGATCTTTCTGCTGGAGTGCCGGACATACTTAAAGATCTGGAGCAAACTACGCTTCCACCGCTGGCGGCAGGTTGGACCACGCGGCGGAAGTCGCAGCATTTCGGTGCGTATGACCGTGTTGCGGCCGAGTTTGCCAAGCTACTTGACATAGATCCTTGGCTGATTAACCCTTATTTTGCTAGCTGCGGTCAGGTTGATTTTAAGCAGAGTTCCAGTGAGGAATGTTTGGCCATGCATGTGGACAGCATTCAGCATACTTCACTCGCATCTTCTGCAGAATGCTGTCCACATGCATGGCC
>JBKJQT010000196.1:0-4859 GCA_046593855.1 Candidatus Nitrotoga sp.
GCCGCGCTTCAGTTCGCGCAGTACAGCTTCACGGATGATGCCCGGGCTGTAGTTGCTGACGAAGGTCTTGATCGACAGACGGCGCTGCGGTGCAGTGGCAATTACCGAGAAGCTGTACTGCGCGAACTGAAGCGCGGCGGGCAAATCTATTTTCTGCACAACGAGGTAGATACCATCGCCAATATGGCGGAAACACTTGGGGTATTACTGCCTGAAGCACGTATCCGCGTGGCCCACGGCCAGATGGGAGAACGCGACTTGGAAGCAGTTATGCGAGATTTTTACCAACAGCGCTTCAATGTGCTGCTATGCACCACCATCATAGAAACCGGTATCGACGTACCCAGTGCTAATACCATCATCATGAACCGGGCGGACCGTTTTGGATTGGCGCAGCTACATCAATTGCGCGGCCGGGTTGGGCGCTCGCACCACCAAGCGTATGCGTATTTATTGGTGGACAATATAGAGGGGCTTACCGCACAGGCGAAGAAGAGATTGGAAGCTATTCAGGCCATGGAGCAACTGGGAAGCGGTTTCTATCTTGCGATGCATGATCTGGAAATTCGCGGCGCGGGCGAGGTGCTAGGCGAATCACAAAGCGGTGAGATGCACGAGATTGGTTTTTCGCTCTACACGGACATGCTCAACGCGGCCATTACCTCGCTCAGACTTGGCCAGGAACCGGACATGGCACACCCGCTTGGAGTCGCCACCGAGATTAACCTGCATACCCCCGCCTTGCTGCCCAATAATTATTGCGGTGACATTCACCAGCGGCTGGTGCTGTACAAACGTATGGCTAACTGCACCACATCAGAGGAACTAGACGACATGCATCAGGAGCTGATCGACCGCTTCGGCCTGTTACCGCCGCCCGCTCATACATTGCTTGATTGCCACCGTCTGCGCATCGCTGCCAAGCAACTCGGCATTATCAAAGTGGATGCTTCCAGCGAGGCGATTCAAATTCAATTCATGCCAAATCCGCCCATAGATCCGATGCGCATCATCACGCTCATCCAGAGCAAGCGCCAATACAAATTGAATGGTCCGGACAAACTGAGAATTGAATTAAAATATGGCGATGTCGATCAGCGTGTGCTGGCAATCAAGAACTTTTTTAAAGAACTATCGTGAATCATTTAGCTTCGTTACAACCTTTGCCATGTTGCTTTTTGAGGGAATGACAAGCCGCCTTTTTTCATCGCGCCCAAATAAAAGGCTATAAGCACATGAACTTCATTATTCAAAGCATTCGAGACATCGCCCCTGCCCATCTGAACCATCTTGCCGGGCTAACCACCGCATCTCGCATTGAACAGGCCTCGGCACACGCCTACCGACTGTATGATGCCAAGCCACACGATGCCGTTGCTGCCTATTGTTACGAACATCAACTCGACTATGGCTTTGTCCGTCCAAGTCAGCATTTAGCAGACTTTGGTCTGGTCGTGATGGACATGGATTCCACCCTTATTTCCATAGAATGTATCGACGAGGTCGCCGATATGGTCCACATTAAACCGCAAGTTGCGGCCATCACTGCAGCCGCGATGCGTGGCGAGATGGATTTCAGTGAGAGCCTGCGTCGCCGTGTGGCGTTGCTGACCGGGCTGGAAGAAAGTGCATTGCAACGCGTGTATGACGAGCGTCTACAGCTCAATCACGGTGCCGAACTTATGGTAGCCAAACTAAAAGAACACGGTATCAAGACCATGCTGGTGTCGGGTGGCTTTGATTTTTTCGCCGACCGCTTAAAACAACGTCTGGGTCTCAACTACGCGCATGCCAATACACTGGAAATCATCAACGGCAAACTGACTGGTAAAGTACTCGGACATATTCTCGACGCACAATGTAAAGCTGATTGGTTGGTGCAAATCCGCGATAAATTGAAGCTTAAGGCGGAGCAGGTTATTGCTATCGGGGATGGCGCCAACGATCTCAAGATGATGGCGCAAGCGGGCGTCAGTATCGCCTATCATGCCAAGCCGTTAGTACTCGCACAGGCCAGTTATGCGTTTAACTTTGTGGGACTGGATGGATTGGTGAATTTATATGACAATTAAGTTCAATATCTTTAATTAAGCATTGGGCATAAAAACATACTTTACAATTAGCCAGACGAGAAACCTGACGCCATGGATTTTAAAGAATTTATCCTGTCTTTTAAGACACATACTGCACCCATTCCATTCACCGAGAAATTACGCAACGGCTTGATCGGTGGAATGGCCATCCTGCTCTTGGGATTGGTGCTTAAATATCTACCACAGACTGATTATCCCTTTGTCATGCTGGGTTCAATAGCGGCCTCTGCGGTGCTACTCTTTGCTGCACCCCATAGCCCGATGGCACAACCGTGGCCTTTGTTCGGTGGCCATTTAATTTCAGCGCTAGCAGGTTGGTTATGCAGCCACCTCATTAGTGACCCCTTATTAGCCGCAAGCTGTGCCGTGGGATTAGCAATTTTTCTGATGCATTACCTGAATTGCCTACACCCTCCGGGCGCATCGACGGCGCTCACCTTAGTGCTATTCAGTGCACAATTTCATCCTATGGGTTGGCCATGGGTAGTGTGCATTGTGCTGGCGAATATTGTAATTTCCTTGGTGTTGGCATTGATGATCAACAACGTTTTACCTGGTCGACACTACCCTATGCGGCATACTTCCCAACCCATAGTGCCAACAGATTCTCGACCCAAGCACGTCCAACTGGAACAGACTGATATCGAATGGGCACTGACTCAAATGGATGGCGTAATAGACGTTAGCGAAGAAGATCTGGTCGAGATCTACGAACTGGCCGTTAAACATGCACGGAATCGCGACGGTAAAATTAACTCTTGATCCATTGCCATGGCGCGCGTGTGATTGCTTGTAATGCGAAGGAACAAAGATGAGTGACTTAGTGGGTGGCGCATTCGCTCCCAGCTTCGATAACCCACTGGAGATGCTATTAGCATGTCACGGCAGGATACAGTCACAGTGCGCCACGCTGCACAAATTACTGCAACACCTCTCCTCTCATGGCTGCGACACACAGGCACAACAAGCAGCACAGGCCATCCTGCGCTATTTCGATACCGCCGGGCAGAATCACCATGACGACGAAGAACAGGATTTATTCCCGTGCCTGCTCGCCACCCCAAACTCAGAAGTACACGAATTAATAGCGCGCTTATTGGACGAACACAAGGTGCTAAATGCGGCGTGGCATCAGTTGCGACCTTTGTTACTTGATATTGCAGAAGGCCGCGAGGTGGCGTTAGATATTAAATCGGTGGAGCATTTCATCAAAGTGCATGATCGCCACATCTCCCTGGAGAATGAGCAGTTATTACCGCAAGCGGCAAGGTTGCTGGATACTATCCAACTGGAAGCACTTGGTAGAAGCATGGCGGCACGGCGCGGGGTTGTGTTTTCCAATACATGTTAGGCCTCAGAGATCGCTATGCCAGAAGTTCGCCAGCAGCACTTTCCATACTTGATGCACCACGTCGAGCAAGGCATGGCATGGTTGGGTCTCACGGAAGGCGGAACAAAGACCGCAGCGCAGTCCTATGCAGCATTAGAGTTCCGCCTAGCGATAGAGCGACTAGCGATTCACTACTGGGCCATATTGCTAGGCCGGAGACCGAATGACGCCGATCTCAAGACGATGGAGTCTTTCAAAGCCATTGAGCGGGCGATTTACAGTCTTGCCGGTCATCAAACTCAGATAGATGGGCATTTTTCGTTCATGCGAATCATGGTTGACCTGATTGGCGCCAAGATTTCAATGCATACGCCCAACATAGGCCAACTTTCAAAGTATTGGCACGCCTGCAGCGACATGTGTCACGTCACCTGGGTTCTCGGAAGCGCACTTCCTGAAGTCCAAGTGGACGCAGATCGCACGCTTTCAGAGGTCGGCAAGATGCTTACCGAGCATATGCAGACGGCAAGCTTCTGGCCATCCATCACGCACCCGCCAATCGTTGAACTACGAGACCGGTTTATTCGTGGTGAGATTAGTGAAGGATTCGTGCGCGAAACACTGGCCAAAGACGGTTTGTGGGCTGAGATTGAGCACCATGATGGTCAAGTTCAATTTGTAGGCAAAGCGGGCCCACCAAGCGCGATCTGCGACAGCTGAGGCCTAACCCTTCCATCGAGAGGACTCGCCCCGGCAAGCCGGGTCAAGCCTCTCATGTCAAACGTTAGACGCCGGTACACTTTCTCAAATCATTCACTACCAAGGATTTCTAATGCGTTCGATTCCATTTTTTTTGTTCGCGTCGTTGCTTTCATTCAATGCAGCAGCCAACGGCGCTATAAGCGGTGCCAAAGTGTTGCAAGTTCGAATTGATCGAGGAGGACAGGGAATGATCGTATTTGATCAAGTAACCAGTGGCACTCGACCATCATGTGTAGTTGCCGACTACACGAATGCCTTTTCTTTCGATGCAAATACTGCTCCCGGTAGAGCCATCATGGCAATGGCGCTGGCGGCAAAGGCGACTGGTAGTCCGGTCCATGCGTACGGTTTTGGCTCATGCCCGACTTATGGCGGTCAATACGTTGAAGACATTTCATACGGGGTTATTCAATAGAAATCGGTGACACCGAAGTTCCGTCCCCGGCGTCTAACCCTTCCATCGAGGGGGACGTCCAAGGGCTATCGCCCTCGGCCGCCCCTCATGTCAAACGTTAGACCTCACGGAATCCGAATGCATTCAATCGGCACGGTCAGCTCAGGTTCGAAGCAATGTGTGGGCGGCTTCGCTCGGCGCACCAAGGCTGTTCTGCCTCGGGCTGTCCGTCCCGCTTCGCTGGCGGCCAGCGCACCAGCGGGGGTGGTTGAAGCATTGG